>CACYWT010000009.1 GCA_902778175.1 uncultured Ruminococcus sp.
AAGCATAAATACAATGCCGAAAAGGAGAAGCTCCACAATAAGTATGCGAACCAAATAGCATATAAATATGAGGAAGCTGTTAAATCATCTGATCCATATGAACAATCAGCAGCATCCTTAAGAGCTTTCATTGAAGCAGGCGATCTTACAGACCAAGAAATAACAAACCATATTATAGATATAGCTAAAAGAGCAGGATATCTTCCGGCTGATTATTCACTTAATTTAGATGATTTTTATGACAATGATACTGTTGAGAATCAAAAAAGATATTGTTATTATATTTCGGCTATTTGTAAAACATTTAATGACGGAAGTTTTTATATGACGACCGATGAAGAAGATCTTTTATTAGTTACACTTTCAAGCTTGTATGACGGGATAAAGCATGGTACAATGAGAGGAGAACACGCTGAATCAATTCTGAAAGAAATACAAGATACATTAGCCGGATGATATACCGTTTACTGCCGCCCCTTAACCGGGGCGGTTTTGCTTTTGCGTTCATACTGCCGCAAAACCGCGCATAGAAATTAGAAAACCCCATTATAAATAAAGGCGGTGGCAGATTTGTTCATAATATTAGGCAAGAAAACGGTCGCTGCGGTGCTTTCGGCTGCCGTGCTGGCGACCGCCGTTGCTGTCTCCGCAGGCGGAATCTATCATAACGCTTCCGTCGCGGCTTCCGCAAGCGCGGACTGGGGACTGAGCTTCGGCACCGAGGGACAGCCGCCCTCCGGCAACGCGACCAAACAGCACCTCGCTCAGTTCGACGCGCATTATCTCGGCGATACTTCAAAAAAAACTATCTATCTTACCTTCGACGCAGGCTACGAAAACGGCTATACCCCGAAAATCCTCGATACCCTTAAAAAACATAACGTAAAAGCAACATTCTTTCTCGTGGGGAATTATATCAAGACCTCACCCGATCTTGTAAAACGTATGGTAAACGAGGGTCATACCGTCGGGAACCATACCTTCTCCCACCCCGATATGTCTTCAATAAGCGATAAGGCGGCTTTTACCGCGGAACTGACAAAGCTTGAGGATCTCTTTGAGGAAACAGTGGGACAAAAACTGCCGAAATTCTACCGCCCTCCTCAGGGAAAATACAGCGAGGATAACCTCCGCGCAGCTAAGGAACTCGGCTATACTACCGTATTCTGGAGCCTTGCCTATGCCGACTGGGATAACGAGAAACAACCGACCGCACAGCAGGCTCTCGGCAAGCTCCTGCCGCGTACCCACAACGGAGCCGTCGTCCTCCTGCACAGCACATCAAAAACAAATTCCGAGGTACTCGATACTCTCCTGACAAAATGGCAGGAGGAGGGTTACAGCTTCGGGGAAATATCCGGACTGTCCGCAGAAAATAACAAAAACACCCATCATTGATCGTATGAATGTATATTATTCATCAAAGCATCAGTCCCGATGATATAATATACAAAATAATATAACAGAATTAACCATGTTTTTCCGAAAAGTATTGACTAAACCGGGAATAAATCCTATAATTATTATAAGCGTTTATATACGCAAAAAAAGAATATCAGAATGGAGGATATGCAACGATGAGATGTAAAAAATGCGCTACATTGTTGAATGATAATGCAAAATTCTGTCCTTCCTGCGGTACAAAAGTTGAGGCGGAAACTCCTGCCGGCGGCAATGCGAATTGTCAGTCATGCGGTAATCCCCTTGCTCCGGGCGCTAAATTCTGCCCGGTCTGCGGTACAAAGGCAGCTGCTCCGGCTCCGGCACCTCAGCCTGCTCCGGCTCCACAGCCTGCTCCGGCACCTCAGCCTGCTCCAGCTCCTCAGCCTGCTCCGGCTCCACAGCCCGAAGCTCCCAAGGCGGAGGAAAACAAATGTCCTGCCTGCGGCGCGGCGCTGAAACCCGGCGCTAAATTCTGTCCGGTATGCGGAAACAATTTAGCCGCTGCTCCCAAAGCAGAGGAAGCTCCTGCTGTTCCGCTCAAAAAGGAAGAGCCTGCTCCGGCACCTCAGCCCGAAGCTCCCAAGGCGGAGGAAAACAAATGTCCTGCCTGCGGCGCTGCACTGAAACCCGGCGCTAAATTCTGCCCCGTCTGCGGAAACAATTTAGCCGCTGCTCCCAAAGCAGAGGAAGCTCCTGCTGTTCCGCTCAAAAAGGAAGAGCCTGCTCCGGCTCCACAGCCCGAAGCTCCCAAGGCGGAGGAAAACAAATGTCCTGCCTGCGGCGCTGCACTGAAACCCGGCGCTAAATTCTGTCCGGTATGCGGAAACAATTTAGCCGCTGCTCCCAAAGCAGAGGAAGCTCCTGCTGTTCCGCTCAAAAAGGACGAGCCTGCTCCGGCTCCCCAGCCCGAAGCTCCCAAGGCGGAGGAAAACAAATGTCCTGCCTGCGGCGCTGCGCTGAAACCCGGCGCTAAATTCTGTCCGGTATGCGGAAACAATTTAGCCGCTGCTCCCAAAACAGAGGAAACACCGGCTCCCCAGCCCGAAGCTCTGAAGACAGATACAAACAAATGTTTCGCCTGCGGCGCAGAACTCAAGCCCGGCGCTAAATTCTGCCCTGTCTGCGGAAACAAAACAGACGGACAGACCTTCGATTCAAACGCACCCACGGCTCCCGTTCCCGCTATGGCAGGATTCAATAATCAGCCCGTACAAAACGACGCTCCTGTCGGTCAGCCGATGCAGCAGGGTATGAACCAGTACGGTCAGCCCGGCGCAAACGGTATGCCTTCGCCTGTTCCGGCTAAACCGAAAAAGAAATTCAATCCGGTTCCGCTTATCATTGCCGGCGCAGCCGTCGTTGTTGCTGTCGTTGCGATAATCGTTATAATTATTCTCGTAAACCGTCCGCCGACAGTAAACCTCGATGATTATGTCAGCGTCGAATATTCAGGATATGAAAAGTTCGGCAAAGCCGAGGTAAAATTCGACTCCGACAAGTTTGAAAAGGACTGGGAAGGAAAACTCCAGTTCAACGGAAACGAAGATATTTATAAATCTATCAGTGACAAACCGACAGAATATATCGAGCTTTTCGCAATGAGCAAATACAAGCTCGACAAGGACAGCAAACTCAGCAACGGCGACAATATCAAGCTCACATGGAAGGTCTCCGACAGCGACAAGCAAAAGCTTGCAGAGATAATCAAATGTGAGATCAAATACAGCGATAAGGAATTTACCGTTGAAGGTCTTGAGCAGATGAAATCCGTTGATCTGTTTGAAAACTATGTCGTTTCTTTCAAGGGCGAAGCTCCTAACGGCAGAGCCGAGGTTTCAACAAAGAAATACGATTATTACGTTGATTATGAGATCGACAAGTCAGAAGGTCTTTCCAACGGCGATACCGTAAAGCTTACCATCAAGCCTCCCTACGGCGGCGACCTCAACGAATACCTTGCTGAAAATTATCAGGTCGTAGCTAAGGAAACAACCAAGGATTACAAGGTCACCGGTCTTACGACTGCTGTAACAAAGGCAGACGATATTCCTGCTGATGTTCTCAAGGAAATGCAGAAGGAAACAGAGGATTTCATCAGATCCGAACTTACAGCCGGCGGTATCACAATTAATTCCATAACATATCTCGGTACTATCGTTCTCAATCCCAAGGATACGAGCGGATGGTATGACAGATATGAGTACTGCATCTATAGAGTTGACCTCACTCAAGAAGAGCAGAACGACGACAAGAAAACAGTTAAAAAATACACCTATTATACCTACAACCGTTTCGGTCCGATATCAATTCTTGAGGACGGTACAGCTTCCTTTGATTCAAACGGAACAAATTGCTGGAACTACTATACTCTCGGCGACACATGGACAAGCGTAAACGGCTTTAAGGATTATGCAAGCCTGTTTGACAATGTGGTTACAAAGAATCTGTCAGACTACACCTACGATTCAAACGTAGATGAAACAAAGAAGGCTGAAACAAGCAAGCCCGAAGAGTCAAGCAAGCCCGAAGAGTCAAGCAAGCCCGAGGAATCAAGCAAGCCCGAGGAATCAAGCAAACCCGAGGAATCGAGCAAGCCTGAGGAATCAAGCAAAGCAGAAAGCAGCAAAACCGAAACCAGCAATGTTTCTCTCAACATGACACTCAAGGAATATGTTGATGCAAACAAAGGAACTCTTTCAGGTGCAGCTGATACCGAAGATTCATCTCTTGATATTGATGTAGAAAATGAAAACACACTCGTATACATCTACAAATTCAAGAAAAAGCAGAACATCACCGATGAAATGAAAAAGCAGATCGAAAGTATGCTTGAAAAAGGAGATTCGTCCTTCATTCCCGTAATTGATGCTCTTGAAGGCGCAACAACCACAAAGAACATCTCGGTAAAGGTCAGGTATGTAAACGGCGACGGTTCTGTAATTGCTGAAAAGACATACAAGAAGTAATATTATTACAGTCTGAAAAGGGGCTGACAACGATAAAAAGTTGTCAGCCCTTTGCGCATTAGTCAGCCCTTTGCGCATTAAAATGAAAAAAAGCTGCTGCAAAATGCAGCAGTTTATTTATCCCCGGACGCAGCCCGCTCCGGTTCCTTCTTTTTTATTATCTTCTTCGACACGGCAACATGATCGTATTTCTGCCGGAACTGTACCCGTCCGGAAAATTTGTTATGACAAACCGGACATTCAAATTCTCCGATAAAAAAGGCTTTGAATTTCAGATCCCAGTTTTTCTTCTGCTCTGCCGCTGCGCCGCATTCCGGACAGTCAAATTCTATCCTGTCAAGGTCGATCCTTTCATCACCCGGATCGGTAATATTATACGCATGAAACATAAGCCTGTCATAAAAATCATCGTCCGTATCGGCTGTATACGGTTCGAGCGAACCGGGAGTATACAGCTTTTTCAGGCATAATGCAGATATGATACTGTCGTCAAGCGCCCTGTGCTGGGTCATATTGTAAATGTCTATCCCCAGAAGCTCCGCCGCGGTCTGCAGTCCCGGAGGATTCTGTTCCTCCGGCGTAAGCTTGTCATGACAATACTGCTGCAGGTCGATATATTTCGTCATCATATCTATCCTGTCCCTGTGCATATGATAACGGACATTCGCAAGCAGTGTTTCAATATCGCTGCTGCTCCATGTCATAAGGATACTGTCACGGCAGAATTTCGCAAATTTGCTGTATGCATAATTGAACGGCGCTCCGTGCATCAGCTCCTCATCTGTCAGCGATGTAAGCTCCTGCACCGGAGAACTGAGCTTTTTCCCGATCACAGGTCTGACAAGGATAGAAAACTTTCCTATACGGTTCATATCCTTGTCAAGCTTGACCGCGCCGATCTCAATTATTTCATTGATATGGCAGTTCAGCTTTTTGCAAAGACAGCCGTTCCATTCCATATCAAAAATGACATAATCCATATCAGTTTCCCTTGCTCTGAGCCTTCATGCGCTGTTCTTTGTTCAGGATAGTCTTTCTCATTCTGATCGACTGGGGTGTTACCTCGACAAGCTCGTCATCGGCAATAAATTCAAGACACTGCTCAAGGCTGAGGGTTGTCGGCGGAGTGAGCTTCAACGCCTCGTCCGAGCCGGAAGCACGGGTATTCGTGATATGTTTTTTCTTGCAGACATTGACTGTCATATCTTCATTTTTCGGGTTTGCACCGACGATCATACCCTCGTAAACATCAACGCCGGGGCCGATAAAGAGCCTTCCTCTGTCCTGAGCGGCAAAAAGGCCGTATCCGGTGCTGGGGCCTGTTTCATGAGCGATAAGCGAACCCTGTGTGCGTGTTGCGATATCGCCCTTATAGGGTTCATAGCCGTCGAAAATGCTGTTCATGATACCGTTTCCGTTTGTATCGGTAAGAAATTCCGGACGATAGCCCATAAGTCCCCTTGCAGGGATACGGAATTCTATCTGCGTCGTACCGGATTCCTTTGTAGTCATATTCAGAAGCTCTGCTTTTCTGGAACCGAGCTTTTCCATTACCGCGCCGACATAGTTATCCGGCACCTCTACAACAAGCAGTTCCATCGGCTCCATTGTAACGCCGTCGATCTGTTTCAGGATAACCTTCGGGCGTGAAACCTGAAATTCATAATTCTGTCGGCGCATTGTTTCGATAAGGATCGAAAGATGGAGTTCTCCTCTGCCTGAAACCTTAAAGGTATCGGCTGAATCTGTTTCTTCGACCCTCATTGCCACATTTGTTTCAACTTCCTTGAAAAGGCGCTCGCGGATATTTCTTGACGTGACATATTTACCCTCGCGTCCTGCAAACGGGCTGTTGTTTACCATAAAGAGCATAGATACTGTCGGCTCGTCGATCTTAACGAAGGGAAGCGGTTCGGGATGCTCGGGATCGCAGGCTGTTTCACCGATATTGAGGTCTGTAATACCCGAAACGGCTACAATATCGCCAAGGCCGGCGCTCTGAGCCTCAACTCTTTTAAGTCCCTCGAACTGATAGAGTTTGGTTATACGCGCATTTTTGCAGGATCCGTCATTATGGCAAAGCATAACGGTCTGACCTGTCTTGCAGGAGCCTCTTTCGACCCTGCCGATACCGATCCTGCCGACATAGTCATCATAGTCTATATTTGAGAAGAGCAGCTGCAGCGGACCTTCGGGGTCGCCCTCGGGCGCAGGGATCTCCTCAAGGATCTTTTCAAAAAGCGGTTTCATATCCGTACCGGGAGTATGGGGATCAAGAGATGCATAGCCATCTCTGCCGGAAGCATAGACAACGGGAAATTCAAGCTGATCATCATCTGCGCCAAGCTCAATAAAGAGGTCAAGCACCTCATCGACTACTTCCTCAGGTCTTGCGCCGGGGCGGTCGATCTTATTTACGACGACAAGCGGTTTCTTACCAAGACCGAGAGCTTTTTTGAGCACGAATCTTGTCTGCGGCATACAGCCCTCGAAAGCGTCAACAAGCAGCAGAACTCCGTCAACCATCATAAGTATACGTTCCACCTCGCCGCCGAAATCCGCATGACCGGGAGTATCCACTATATTGATCTTTGTTCCGTTATACATAACGGCTGTATTTTTTGAAAGTATCGTAATTCCTCTTTCTCTTTCCAGATCATTTGAGTCCATAACTCTCTCGGCAACAGCCTCGTTGCTTCTGAATATACCGCTCTGCAGCAAAAGCTGATCCACCAGCGTCGTCTTTCCGTGGTCAACGTGCGCTATTATTGCTACGTTTCTCAAATCTTCTCTTTTTGCCATCTGAAACTTCTCCCTTCTCCCCGGGCTGCCGCCCGGACCTCCCCGGGCTGCCGCCCGGACCTGCCCGGGGCTCCTCGCCCCGGACCCCCGGCAGGGCGGTCGACCGCCCTGCACCCGCATTTTAAGCAGCTTCTCTCTCTATTTCTGCTTAAAAGCTTTGCGGTTATACTTATCATTTTAGGCAATACCGCACAAAGATAGTGCCGCAGATGCGCCGTCTGTTTTTTCGTCAGATTGTGCAGAATAACGGAAAAAGAGTACCCCAAGGGCACTTCCTTCGGGCGCAGCAGATGTGGTGCTAAGCCGCAAGGCGGTCTTTGTGCGGTGTTGCCTTAACTTATTGATTATATCATATACGTTTTTATGATACAATCGGGTTTTGAATTTTCCGCTTTATGTTGCAAAAAATACGTTTTATGGAGTATTTTTTGATTATTTTCCCAATAAGAATCCCGGAACCTTTTCAGGCTCCGGGAATATCCTCATTATAATATGTTTTTCATATTACATTGATGTACGTTTTCTTTTGATCGTAACAAAAGCTACAAATCCAGCAGCGCAAGCAATGAACATGAATACAACAGCAACTGCAGCATCACCGGTCTTAGGTACGTCTGCTCCGTTGTCATTGTCTGTTACAGGCTTATTTGTGGGTTCGTCTGTCGGATCAGATGTCGGATCATCTGTAGGCTCATCTGTAGGCTCAACTGTCGGATCATCTGTGGGATCGTCTGTAGGATCGTCTGTAGGATCGTCTGTAGGATCATCTGTAGGATCGTCTGTAGGATCGTCTGTAGGATCATCTGTCGGATCATCTGTCGGATCGTCTGTCGGATCGTCTGTAGGATCATCTGTCGGGTCGTCTGTAGGATCATCTGTAGGATCTATTACAGGCTGTTCTCCATTATTCTCAACAAGAACAAAGGATGAAATTGCAGGAACAGTAACTGTGCCTTCAACTACGTCAAGAACATCAGTGCCTGCCTTTTCGCCGTTGACGATCACTGACCATCTGCCTTCGGGAAGCTCAATATCAGCATCCTCGCCGGAGTTGTAGATAACGATCATATCGCCATCATCGCTGTTAAGTCTGTAGCAGAGCGGGCTCTTATCACTGATCCATTCAAGTGACGCTTCAACTTCTTCAGCAGTTGTAAGTCTGAGCTGAGAGTAAGCGTTTCTCATCTTGATAAGACCCTTGTAGTATGAATATACTTCCGGATAATCCTCGATCCTCGAATAGTCAAGCATATTCATTTCATCATTTGTATTGTAGCTGTTATCATTGCCGCCCTTTGTTCTGAGGAATTCCTCACCGCTCATAAGGAAGGGAACACCCTGAGCTGTAAATACAATTGCAGCGCCGAGCTTGTTCATTCTGATTCTTTCTTCTTCTGTTCTCTTCTTTGTGTGAGCTGCGATCTTATCCCATACAGTCTGGTTATCATGGCATGACTGATAGTTGATCGTCTGGGTAGGCTTCTGTGACCAGCTTGAAGAATACTTAACGCCGTCAACAACCTTAGCAACCTCAGCGCCTGTCTCAATGTAGCCGGGCTTGGAGCCGCCGAAGTCAGGACCCTTGATACCATCGCGGATCGTGTCGCTGAAATATGCGAAATCAGGTGTATAAGCTGAATTCAGCTGTGTTGCAAGAACGATTCCGTCCTTTGTGGGCTTTGTGCCCATTGTCCAGCCTTCGCCGTACATAAATATGTTCGGGTCAAGCTCTTTGACTGCTGCGCAGCAATCATTGACTGTGTCTACATCAAGAATACCTACCAGGTCGAAACGGAAACCGTCGAGGTGATATTCGTCAGCCCAGTAACGAACTGAATCTGTGATGAACTTGCTAACCATTGTACGCTCGGAAGCTACGTCGTTGCCGCAGCCGGAAGCATTTGAATCGGGTCTGTAGAAATAGCCGGGAACGATCTTGTTGAAGCAATAGCCGGTGTTGTAGGTATGGTTATAAACAACGTCCATGATAACACCGATGCCTGCTTTATGAAGAGCCTGTACCATCTGCTTGTACTCATTGACTCTTACTTCGCCGTGATAGGGATCTGTTGAATATGAGCCCTCGGGAGCATTGTAGTTGACCGGATCGTAACCCCAGTTAAACTGCGGTGTATCGAGTTTTGTTTCGTCAACTGAACCGTAATCGTAAGACGGAAGGATATGTACTGATGTTACGCCGAGATCCTTCAGGTGATCAACGCCTGTGGGAGTGCCTTCAGCAGTTTTTGTGCCTTCTTCTGTAAAGGCAAGATACTTACCTGTGTTCTGGATACCGCTATCCGGATCAGATGAGAAATCACGAACATGAACTTCCCAGATAACGAGGTCTGTCGGGTTTTCCTTTGTTTGTCTTGCATCATTTTCCCATCCTTCGGGATCTGTGCTTGCAAGATCGATTACCATGCCTCTGTTGCCGTTAACGCCTACAGTCTTAGCATAGGGGTCAACAACTTCCATATTTGTGTTGCCATCGCCAAAAGATACATTATAAGTATAATATGTACCGTTGAGATCGCCGTCAGCCGTATATACCCATGTGCCTTTTTCGTCAGCAGTCATGTCATAGGTCTCGATAAGTGTGTCACCGTCGCCTGTTGTATAGAGATTAACTTCTACTTTTGTTGCTGTCGGAGCCCATACACGGAAGAATGTATTATCTTTCGTCCAGTTAGCGCCCAGGTCATTACCGGTGTATGTGTACTGATCCTCAAATTCCTTTGAGCTGTAGAAATCAGGCATTTCTACGCTTGCGGATTCTCCTGCAAACTGAACTGCTACTGAACCGAATTTATTGAGTTCATTTACCAGAACAATATGACCGGTTGATTTTGAATCCATTACAACTTCGCTGATAGCAGCGCCATCATCGCTTGTACCGTCAAGTACCTTGAAATTATCTGCTGTAATCTCTCCATCTGAATCTTTAAGCTCTCTTGTAAACTCAAAATCAATACGCTTGTAGTTTCCTTCGGGAGCGCCAACAGCTGATTTGACGAAAAGCTCGACCTCAGCATTGCTGTAATCGACCGAATAATCCTCAAGGGAAGAACCCTGCTTTGAAGTAACTACGACTGTACCGGAAACAACGCCGCTTACGTCGAAGATACGGTCCCCATCGGGATCCTTGGTGTTCCAGTTACCCTTTTCAGCTTTGATGATAAAGCCTACTTTCTTAACTTCGCTTCCGAAAGTAACGCTTGCAACGCCGTTTTCATCAAAAGCGTAATCCGTGCCGGCAGTATCGGGATCCTTAGCCCATACATGGACTTCACTGTTGGAATAATCCCCGTCTTCCCTGACATAGTGGATCTCAATCGTTTTTTCACCCTTTTCGGCTGAAACAGCCATACCCGGAAGAACAAAACAACTGATGATCAGCATCATCGAGAGAAGAGCGGCTATGATACTGCGGGATTTCTTTTTTGCATTCATAGTGATTCTCCTTTATTGTTTTTTCAGCCTTGGATTTACCCCCTCAGAGAATACTTCGGGAGCATAACTGAAATATTGTATTAATTATACCATCTTTGCAGATCAAAATAAACCTGTTTTTGTTTTTTTGTCACTGTCACGATACACAATTTTTAGACATTTATTTCGGTGAATTTAAACAAAGAAAAGGTTTTATCTGCTATTTCCTCATTCGTCCTTTTGCATACGCAATTCCTTTCCGGCATAGTTCATAAAGAGGTATTCATTCTCCGCCCTGTAAGGAAATACAACCGTCCCGAAATCATCGCTGTCCACGGTGATATTATTTTCGTCGGCATAATAAACTCCGCTGAGTCTGAGATTTTCGCCGCGGTGCACAGATGCATACATATTAAACATATTATCCTCAAAGCTCAGGGTACATTCGACGTCATTTCCCTTGTATATCCACCGGTGACAGGCGATCTCCTCCTGCGGCAGAGTAGGATGATCCCTGCAGCAGCCCGGCAGAACAAACAAAACCGATATAACCGCTGTGATCCTGAAAAAAGTATTCATTTTTTCCCTCCCGGCATATATATGACAGAAGAGTCTGTCAATTAAGAAATATGCTCGGACAGTATCTTATAGAATCAGGACAAAAAAATAATATTATTATTAATATTATTTGTCAAAAGCATGAATTTTGCAAGAATCAGAAATTAAACTTGCATTTTTCGACCAGCTGTATTAAAATATGTAAGGTATCAAGTTATGTTTTAAAATTCATGATCTGAGATTATGAAATTTCACTATCAGGAGGATTTATCAATGCTGACATATTCATCAATGGATCAGGAAGCACGCCGCGAGGAATACAAGAAGCTTAGTGACGCCTATGCCGCTTACAAGGAAAGAGGTCTTTCACTCAATATGGCAAGAGGAAAGCCCGGCGCAGAGCAGGTCTCACTTTCTACCGGTATGCTTTATGTAATTCCCTACAATGATGATTTCAAGGGCGAGGACTGCCCCGATATGAGAAACTACGGCGGTCTTGACGGTATTATCGAAGCAAAGCGCATCTTTGCCGATATGCTCGGAGTATTGCCGGAAAATATTTTCGTAGGCGGCAATTCCAGTCTGAATATGATGTTTGATACAGTAGCCTGCCTCATGGAGCAGGGCGCAGGCGCAGAGCCGTGGAACAAACAGGGTAATATCAAATTCCTCTGCCCCGTTCCCGGATATGACAGACATTTCGGCATCACACAGTATTTCGGCATTGAAATGATAAATGTACCCATGACTGCCGACGGTCCGGATATGGATATGGTGGAAAAGCTCGTATCCTCGGACAGCAGCATCAAGGGCATCTGGTGTACGCCTAAATATTCAAACCCTCAGGGCGTAACATATTCCGATGAAACTGTCCGCCGCTTTGCAGCTCTCAGACCTGCAGCAAAGGATTTCCGCATCATGTGGGACAATGCCTATGCTATCCACGATATCAACGATACTCCCGATACGCTGCTCAATATCTTCGACGAGGCAAAGAAAAACGGAACCGAGGATATGATCCTTGAATTCTGTTCGACCTCAAAGATCACCTTCCCCGGCGCAGGCGTGGCAGCTATCGCAGCAAGCGAGAATAATCTCAAGTTGCTGAAAAAGCGTTATACCTTCCAGACGATCGGCTATGACAAGCTGAATATGTACCGTCACTTCCTTTATTTCAAAAATCTCGACGGCGTTCTTGCTCATATGCAAAAGCACAGAGAGATCCTTGAACCTCGTTTCAACATGGTCACCTCCATGCTTGACAAAAACCTCAGCGGACTTGACGTCGCAACATGGACAAACCCCAACGGCGGTTATTTTGTCAGCGTTGATGTAAACAAAGGCTGCGCAAAGAGAGTTGTTGCTCTCTGTAAGGAAGCAGGCGTTATCCTCACCGGAGCAGGCGCGACCTATCCCTACGGAAAGGATCCGGAGGACAGCAATATCCGTATTGCTCCGACATATCCTCCGATCGAAGAGCTTGAACTTGCGATGGAGATATTCTGCCTCAGCGTTAAGCTTGCTGCTCTTGAAAAGCTTATCTGATAAAGACAATAAAAGGCTCATGACCGCCTGACATTTTATGTCAGGCGGTTTTTTTCATAAAAAAATACCGCCCGAAATTTCACGGGCGGCATTTCATTATGCATTATGAATTATGAATTATGCATTATAATTATAATTGGATTATGCATTAAAAAGCTTATTCGGATATAAGTTTCTCGATAACCGATTTCTGTACAAGTCCGACAGATGCATCAACGCTTTTTCCGTCCTTGAAAAATATCAGTGTGGGAATACTCATTACTCCGAATTTCTCGGCAATATCCGGATAATTTGAAACATTGAGCTTGCCGACCTTGATCTGCGGATTTTCATTTGCCACCTCTTCGATAACAGGCGCCAGCATACGGCACGGACCGCACCAGTCCGCCCAGAAATCCACAAGCACAGGTTTTTCGGACTGAAATACCTCTTTGTCAAAATTCTGCGAAGTAAGTTCTACATACATATTGATCGCTCCTTTGATTGTAATATTTACTTTATGATCATATTATAACCGTATCGGAGCGATTAATCTGTAACTTCATCACTTTATTTACGGCTTCTGCCGTGTTTTTTTGCATTCTGTGCGGAAGCGTAGGTTTTTTCCGACTCGGTAAGAACAGGCAGGCTTGCCTTGTAATTAAGCAGGGCTTTCAGGAACTGCGGGTGTTTCTGTCCGAATTCCGCCTCCTGCTCGGGATGACTGACAATATAATCCTCCTGCTGCTTTGTATAGAAGCCCGCAGCCGAAAGAACGAACAGCAGAATATCCGCAAATACCGTCAGAACAGAGCCTATTGCCACAAAGGGATAGATCATGATAAGTATTATTGCAATGCAGGCTATCGAACATATGAGGGAATAGACATTTTTCAGATGCTTTCTCTTGTCAAAGCATACTATGAAGAAACCTGCGACAGGCAGCACCACCAGAGCAAATACCATTATGATGCTTGTAACTATACCGCCGATCATGGAGGTATCCGATCCGTTAACATTTCCGTCAAACATAAGCTGTACCAGAGAACGGGTCACGGTAACAGTCGCGCAAAGCATTTTCTGGGCATTCAGGGTCGCCTGATTGAGTTTCTCCACGCTTTCCTTTGTATAGAGCCTTCTGTCGGTATTTTTTGATTCCTCTACAAGCTTTTTCAGCTCGGCGGAATCAACGCCCTCATCAGTATGATACTGCCACTCATACATAGCTGTGCGAAGTGAAACAGCTCCCTCCTGATAATCATCAGCGTCCTTGGGGTCGATCTTCTTTTTTTCAAGACCGTCCAGAGCCTGTTTCAGTTCCTCAGCCGCCTGATCTATTTCCTTCTGATCGGAATAGTACAGATAGGCTTCCTTGACATTTGTAGTGACCTTCAGATCGCCGGTGATATAGAAGCTTGCGCTTACGAACGGAGAAACGATCAGAAAGAGAATTATCACATATGTCCATATCATACAGATCCTTACATAAAAGGACGGGGTTTTAAGCTCCTTTTTGCGTTTTCTTTTCTGAGGTCCGGGTTTCACCGGCGCAGGATCGCTGTCCCCCATATTTGGGATCTTTTTTTCCGTACCGGCGCTTTTCACGGAGGAAGACTTTGCTGTTTTCTCCATAGAATTCTTTTCTTCTTTTTTCATTTATTCCTTCCCTTTCGCTTGCTTATACGGTATTGAATTTTTCCTTATAGCTTTCGATCGACTGCTGAATGATCTGAATTGCCTCATCTCTGCCCCTGACCTCATCTACGACGGTCTCCTTGTTTTCGAGAGCCTTATATACAGAGAAGAAGTGAGTCATCTCGTCGAAGATATGCTTGGGTATCTCGGTAATATCCGTATAGGTATTATATGTAGGATCATTGAAGGGAATAGCGATTATCTTATAGTCATTGCGACCGTTATCCAGCATTGTGATATATCCGATCGGATAGCACTGAACGAGTGTCAGCGGATGGATCTTTTCCGAGCAAAGCACAAGAACATCAAGAGGATCAAGATCCTCTGCATATGTACGCGGAATAAAGCCGTAGTTTGCAGGATAGTGAGTTGAAGTATAAAGAATCCTGTCAAGCTTCAGCAGACCACTCTGCTTGTCAAGCTCATATTTTGCCTTGCTGCCCTCGGGGATCTCAATAACACACATAAAATCCTCGGGCTTTATTCTTGCCGAATCCAGATCATGCCATATATTTTGCATAATATACGTCTCCTTTATATTAATGATGTTGATATTATATCATATATTAACAAAAATTTCTATAGTTTTATACAAAATAGCATAATTTCAAAAAAAATTCGGGGAAGGTTTCCCCTCCCCGAAAGATAATTATTCTTCTGCGGAATCTTCTTCCTGGCTGTCCTTTTCTTCGGGATCAGCGTCCGTTTCCTTCACAGGCTCGTCCGCGGATTTTTCCTCAGATACCTCCTCTTTTTTCAGAGAAAGCTTTTCGGCAGTCTTTTTCTCAGACTTAACGTCTGCGGTTTTCTTCTGCTCTGACTTTTTTGTATTCTTTTCAGCCTTTTTTTCAGCAGCCGCGCTCTTCTTTGCCTTTTCCTTTTCAAGCTTTTTCTTGTCGGAATGGTTCTTCCACATTACCCACAGCGGAACTGCGATGCAGATCGAGGAATAGCAGCCCGAAACAAGACCTACCATCATCGGGAGAGCAAAGCTGATGATCGAATCAATATTGTAGATCAGCGATACTACCAGAACAGAGCCTATAGCAGCCATTGTAGTGACAGTAGTGCAGATCGTTCTTGTAAGACACTGGTTTATCGATGCATTGGAAACTTCGGCTGTTGTAGCCTTGGGACCCATTTTCTTTCTGTTCTCACGGATACGGTCGTAGATAACTATTGTATCGTTTACCGAGTAACCGAGGATCATAAGCACAACGGCAATAAAGTTATCGTCCAGCGACATATTGAACATCGCAAATACGAAATAAACGATAATAAGGTCGTGTATAAGGGCAATGACAGCCATTACGCCGGCTGACATACCGCCGATCTTCTTGAATCTGATCGCAACGTAGCCTATGATAAGAACTGCTGCAAGGATAACGGCTGCGATACACTTGAAGAAGAAGTTTGCGCCCTTTGATGCGTCAACAGATGAGGATTCCTCAACCTTGAAGTTATTATCGGGATAAGCGTCTGCAAACGCCTTTGTTACCTCGTCCTGCTCGTCAACTGTGATAGCCTTGGCATTTGTGAACTCAAGTGATACCATATGGCTGTTTGAATCCGAGGAAGCAAGGTTCTCGGCAAAAGTAAAGGAAATCGTATCCTTTGTTGCTCCCTGAGCCACGTCTGTGATCTGTTTTTCAGTGAGATCGCCGCTGTAGCTGTACTTTACGATAGTACCGCCCGTAAACTGGATATCAACACGGGTAGGAATAAGGAAAATGTTCAGCATAAGGCATACAAACATTATGCCGAGAGATATTGCAAAAAAGATCTTTGATTTTTTGATAAAGTCTATATGGAATTTCTGTCTCATGATTTCTTCTTACCTCCATACAGTCTTCTGTTTCTCAGGAATTTAAGTCCTGAAACCGAGCGGAGCATCAGACGTGATGCAAATACGCCCATGATAAAGTTAGCGATAACGCCGACAAGGAGGGTGTAGCCGAAGGCGTAGATAAGACCTGTTGTCGAAACGCCGAACAGCGACGAGAAGATATTCGCCGGACCGAATACGAGGATCAGGATAACGGCAACAATGATGATCGTGATATTACCGTCGATGATAGCCGACAGCGAGCTCTTGGTACCTTTTGCGATACAACCGTCAAGCGTCTTGCCTGTCCAGAGTTCATCCTTGATTCTTTCTGCGGTAATGATATTCGCGTCAACGCCCATACCGATAGACAGGATCATACCTGCAATACCGGGGATAGTCATGGTAAAGCTTGCGAATACGGAGAAATAACCCGATACTGCCATGATAGATACTGAAAGCTGACCGAGCAGGGCAATAAATGCAACAAAGCCCGGAAGTCTGTACATAATTATCATGAACAGGAAGATGAAGCACAGAGCCGCTACAGAAGCAATACCCATTGCAGTAAGAGCATAGGTGCCGAGTGAAGGGCTGATAGTGCCGTAGCTTTCGATCTTGAGGTTGAAGGGGAGCGCACCTGCATTTATCTTGTTAGCAAGAGCAGTAGCGTCTTCTGCTGTAAAACCGCCGTCTCCGCTGCCGCCCTCGATATAGCAGCTGCCGTCTGTGATCTCGCTGTTTACGGTAGGAGCGGAAATACAGGTATCATCCATCCAGATACTGATAGTCTGGTTGAGATATTTCTTTGTAGCCTCAGAAAATTTAGTTTTGCCTTCATCTGTAAATTCAAGGTTTACGACGATGCTGTGGTTGCCGTTTGACGTTTCGATAGTGCTTACATATGCGCGCTTTACGTCCTTACCGGTAAGAAGCTCCTCGCCGTCCTGATTGGAACCGCCTCTGAAAACCATCTGTGCAGTTGATGCAAGCTCTTTGATAGCCTCACCGGGATCATAGTTTTCTTCATCAGACTTCCACGGGAAACGGACTGTGATCCTGTCATTTGAAAAATCAGGATAAAGCTCATAATCCGTTACATTCTGATTAACAAGACGAAGGTCGATAATAGATTTAACGGCATTCATCTGCTCGTCGTTAGCGTCAACACCGTCTGCCGGTGCAAAAACAGCCTCGACGCCGCCTTTAATGTCGATGCCCCAGCGTATATCCTCAATACCCTTTATGTAGGTGATCTTATAATCTCCGTTTTCTCCATATATACCGAATACCGATGTATATGTCAGAAAGAGTATCAGAATAAATACGACGAAGAACACCCATTTGCCAACTCGTTTCATATGGTATCCTCCAATATTATTCTTTAGAGCCTTCCGTAATATAGGGAAATACTCTTTATTTTGTCAATTTGCTGAAAAATATTACTAACCGACAAAACATATCAATGATAATTATATAATTTTTGGTTTAAAAAGTCAATTGTTTTTTGAACAAAAAACGAGCCGCCGCAGTATTGATGCGGCAGCCCCGATTAATGTAAATTATTCTACGGCGTCTGTGATCTGTTTTTTGAAATCATCAAGCTGTTTCTTAAGATTCGGATCGTTCTTTGCGCTTTCTGTTAAAATGCTGTCCTTGCCCGAAACGAATTTTCCCATTTCATTCATTATGCATGAAACACCGCAGGCAACGATCGCAACAATTATACCGATGATACCGATGACCATACCCACTCTTTTCGGACCGGACTTATCCTTATCCTTACCTGCCATTGCGCCTGCAATGATAGCGATAAGAGCCAGAGGAATAGCGACCACCGCAAGAATTACATTGATATCACTGAAAAATGTAAGTGATTTGCTTGTGCCTTCAATTGTGATCTTTGTGAAAGGTATCAATGATCCGATTATGCAGCCTATGCAAAGAAGAGCTGCGATCAGGGATACCATTCCTTTTGTGCTTTTTTTGTTTTCAGACATTGTTTTTTCTCCTTTATTATAATATTTTTTTATTTAACATCTGTTTTGTTAAATACTTTAACGGTAAGAGGGATAAATATTCCTATAACTACAAGTGATACGACTATTGCATTGACAACAAGAGCATTTGTCGAAGCCGAGTCCATAAGAACCGTGGGATCATATTCGGAGGGGTTGAATTTGAGCGCCTGCTGAGCGATATTGTCGATCATCATGTGAAGTATGCCAAGCGCACCCGAACCGAAGATAACGCCTACTACGCTTGCAAGCGTCTTGTTCTTCAGACCTGTCGTGAGGAACAGCAGGATAGCGGTAAGAGCCATGAGCAGCATCCATTTGATCATGAAAGTTCCTAATGCGACAGCGACGTTGCCGAAGGCGAAAATACCGGTGAAGTTTGATACGATAAGGACCGATACAACGTTACCGAAAACGCCTACGAGCATGAATATAAGGTTATGTACGCAGAGAACAACGAACTTGGATATGACCGTATAACCCTTGTTTGAAACCTGACCCGCAATATTCTTGATAAATCCGTTTGCTATATCCGCATAGGAAAATACGACAGCAGGGATAAGCACAAGGATTATCGAAAGAGAGAAAACGAACGGATCGGACAGAAGCTCGGCAAAATCACACCTCTTTATGCTGTCCGCCATTGACTTATACGGTGTTTCACCGCCCGAAGCGATAGTCTGACCAAGCGCGTCAAGTCCGAGCTGGATAGGTCTGTTTGCAACGGCGATAATGAACAATATGATGTTGGAGATAATGAACGACTTTGCGCGGAACATACGGTAAAAATCCATTTTAATAATATTACCCATTATGTCCACCTCCTGTCACGCTGAGATAGTAATCCTCAAGAGATGTATTTGTAACGGTAACTTCCTTGACAGGGACATTGCCGTTTACAAGAGCCTTTATCATCTTGTCGGATTCATCAAGTTTCTCATTTACTCTGACAAAACCCTCGTTATCCAGCTCTGTATCCTTGTAGCCGTTCTTTGCAAGGACCTCCACAGCCGCCTTGCTGTCGGGAGATTTGATAAGAACAAACTGACCGCAGCGCTTTGACAGATCATCTGTAGTGAATTCATCAAGCAGCTTACCCTCGTGGATAATACCGTAGGAATTGGATATCTTGCCCAGCTCCTCAAGGATATGGCTGGAGATCATTACGGTGATCTTCTTTTCGTCCCTTAGATTTTCGAGCATCTTTCTGACCTCAACGATACCCTGAGGGTCAAGACCGTTGATAGGCTCGTCCAGAATGATGAGCTTCGGTTCACCGACAATGGCAAGACCGATGCCAAGACGCTGGCGCATACCGAGCGAGAAAGAGCCTGACTGCTTTTTGCCGGTATTTTCAAGTCCGACAAGCGAGATAATGTCATCAACGTAGGATTTGCTGTACACACCGAGCCCCAGAGCCTTGATCTTCAGATTCTCAAAAGCAGATTTGTTCGGATAAAGACCCGGATGCTCAATAAGCACACCAACCTGATGCATATACTTTTTTGCCTCAGCACCTTCCTTGCCGAACATTGAAAACGTTCCCTTTGTCGGATTGGACAGACCGCTGAGCATTCTCATAATAGTCGTCTTTCCGGCACCGTTTCTTCCGATAAGGCCATATATTTCGCCTTCGCGGATGTGGATATTAATGTCTTCTACAGCGACCTTCGACCCGTATATTTTGGTCAGACCGCTTGTAGTCATAATATACTCCATAATATACCTCCTTTTTTTCAGCTTATATGTTAATTATATTATTTTTTTCTTATTCTTTCAAGACTTTTGGTAAATCATTTACAATGATTATCGTCACGCAGTGACACATAGGAGCTATATTGAAGCCGCCTCACAAAAAGCTGTTTTAATGTTTGGATCATTCTCCATTCAGTGCATCCATTGCAAATTTCACAGATTCCTCAAGTATCTGCTTTGTTTCGGGAGTTTTCGTTCCGAGGGACGCAAACGAATGATAAGCCCCGTTCATGCAGACAGTCTGCACATCAATATCAGCCATATCGAGCCTTCTGTCGATCTCAAGAGAATCCGCAAGTAAAGTTTCGTGCGCGTCGCATATTACAAATGACGGCGGCAGTGTCGAAAAATCTCCGAAATACGGGGAAATCTCAAAGGATCTCAGATCGGCATTTCCGGCATAAGCCTTTATATACGCCGGCGATGTTCCCGGCTTGATGATAAAATCACGGTTATCCTTTATATTAACGCTTCTGTCGAGCGTTCCGCTCAGGTCAATAAGCGGAGAGCTGAGTATCAGCGCGCCGGGAACGGATCTGTTTTCCCTGCGGCGCCTGAGCGCAAGCGCGAGCGCGATATTTCCGCCTGTACTTTCGCCGTAAAGCGCTATTTTGCTGTTCGGGTGCTGCTTTTCTATATATTCAAATATTTTCTCACATTCATTCAAAGCGACCGGGTATTTATTTTCCGGCGAAAGCGACAGATCGGCAGTGTAGACCATGCAGCCCGAAACCTCGGCAAGCATTTCCGCAAAGCTTCTGTTTTCGGGGCTTACGCCGAGGACAAATGCTCCTCCGTGGATATAAAGGAACACGTTTTCGCTTCTGAGCACCGGCGGCTTGGTCAGTTCGGCATAATATGCGCCGTCTATTTCCAGCTTTTTCAGTTCATAGCCGCCTTTTCGCCTTCTGACCTGTTCTCTTTTGCGCAGCAGCGCCCTGACGACGTTCCAGTCTGTATCGCAGATATTTTCGTCAAACACAAGAGCCTGAGAGAGCTTTTCCCTTGCTTTTTTCGCCTGCGCAAGCTCGCTGCTCTGCGCAACGCGGATCTCAACTGACATCTGCCCCACTTCCTTTCTGCCCCGGAGGGCGGAATTTACTGTGTACGGATCACATCAAGGTTATCCGCATTGCCGCCGACCTCGGAATATGCGCACATTACGAACGCAAGATCGGTAACGCCGTTATCCTTGACGAGATTCACAAGATTTACATCGCAGTAACGCATATCTACAACATATATCTCCTCAAACGAACCGAAAAGATATCCCGGAACGGCATTGCCGTAGCTGTCCTTGACGATCATGAGCTTTCTGCCGTTTTTGACGTTTGTTGTTACCTTTACGATCTGCTCATCTCCGCCCATGAAGGTAAGATAAGCATTGTGCTGGGGATCGCCGACGCCGCAGAAGAAATTGCCGGAGCCGTCAGGCTGGAAAGAGGTCGTAAAGTAATCCGTCTTGCATTTATCGTAATTCTCGGGGATATAGTAGGTGAAATCCTCGGGATCGTTATTTATATTGGCGTCGCCGGTGAATGCATACATCGTTCCGACAAAGCCCTCTATCGTTTCGGACTTATAGGTGGAGAGATCCTTGAAATCAACTCCTGCGGCGTCCGCAAAGGTCTGAGCCGCATAATATGCTCCGAGCGGCGACCAGTGGTGGTCGGTACGGAAATAGATATCCTCATTCGTATGATATGACAGAGGGGTATCTATATCAACATATACTATACCGTCGTCAAGACGGGAAGCAATATCGTCAAAACATTCCTTCTGACTTGTGGTATAGCCAGAGTAATTGCTCGGAGTATAATACTCACTTGCAAGCGGCGCGGTCACTGAATAGATCTTTACCTTATCACCGAGATCCTTATGGTAATTATTCAGCGCAGCAACATAGCTGTCGCCTGTGCCGCCGCCGAAAAGCTCCAGTGCGCGGTAATGACCGTTATGCTTTACTACGATAAGACCATTTTCCTCGGTATATTCAGCCTCACCCATCTTTTCGGGCTTTTCCTCAGAGCTTTCCGGAGCTTTGCTTTCCTGAGCCGAAGCTGTGCTTTCCTGCGGCTTTTCTGATGTTTCGCCTGCCGCCTTGCTCTGCTCAGCGGGCTTACCTGATGTTTCGGTCTTTTTATTCTTATCCTTATCCTTGTTTTTATCAATTGCCTTTATATTGCCGATGACCTTTACTTCTTCATCAGTATGGAAACCGAAAACAGATTTGAAGTTATATCCCATAGTCTTGAAATCATCACGGAAGGGGACCGTATCATCATAAAATTCCGCGATCTTTGCGGTATATTCTCCCTTGAAATAGGAATCAAAGGAAAATACCGGGAATTTCGCAAGAGTACGCTTTTCTATCTGGGATTCGGTCGAACGCGGGATCACAAGGAGAAATACCGCAACAGCGCCGAATACTACCGTAAATATAAGCACGGACAGGTACGAAAACGCCGCCTCGACATTCTTTCTTTTCAGATGGTTAAAATCCTTTTTCTTTTTTGTATTTGTTGTTTTTTGTTCGCTCATCATTTATCCTCCCTTTATCAGAAACGGAAGTACAGGAACGGATTATTTGTATTGTCAACAAGAAGTATGCTCGATAAAATGAGCAGCGCACAGCAGATAACGGTAGCGCCTATTTTACCGACAGCATAGACGGTATTGTTGCCCCACTCGTTGAAGAAATGCTTGATCTTCGGAACAACGGGCATGGAAACGATGATCGCAAATATAATAAGGAATATATTGTTAAGCATGGAATTCCATGTAAGTATATCCGAGAAGGCATTTCCGTTCGAGATCATGCTTATACCGGAAATATTGAGGAAGAAGCGTCCGAGCTGTGAAAGATCGGTAAAATAGAATATGCCAAAACCGATAATGATTATTATTTTGCTGTATATATGGGTAAGGATCTTGTTCCATTTTTTCATGCGCTTCTTGCCGATCTTTGTTTCGATGAAGATGAACACGCCGAAATACAGACCCCAGAAAATGAAATTCCATGAAGCGCCGTGCCACATACCTGTGCAGAACCATACGAGGAAAAGATTGATATATTTTCTCGGTCTGCCGAATATCGGCATATAGAAAAGATAATCCCTGAAAAACGAGCTGAGGGAGATATGCCATCTCTGCCAGAATTCGCTTATCGTCTTGCAGATAAACGGATATTTGAAGTTTTCGTCAAAATGGAAGCCGAACATTCTGCCAAGACCGATAGCGATATCCGAATATCCGCTGAAATCGAAATAAACATAGAGCGAATAAAGAATTACCGTATACCATGTTCCGCAGAACGAAAGATCGGTTATATCCGAGCCGAAGAACTGTTCTACTACGGCATAGAGGCTGTTTGCGATAATGACCTTCTTTGAAAGACCGATTATTGCCCTTATGATGCCTTCGCTGATATCATTTGCGTCGGCGCGGCGGTTATCAATTTCCTTTTCGATAACGCTGTAGCGGACGATAGGACCTGCGACGAGCTGGGGGAACAATGACAGATAAAGCAGGAATTTGAACCAGCTTTTCTGCGGAGCGACTGTTTCCCAGTAGCAGTCCATAATATAGGATATTGCCTGAAAGGTAAAGAAGCTGATACCGATCGGCATCACTATCTGAGGCACGGGGACGTCAGTATGGAAAAGCATATTATGGTTTTCCACGATAAATCCCGTATACTTGAATATTATCAGAAACAGAATATCAACAGCGATAGCCGTTCCGGTAAAGACCTTCGCCAGCGGTTTCCCCTTGTTCTTTCCTATCTGAAGCGCAAAGAACCAGTTAAGGAGGGAACTGAACACCAGGAGAATAACCCATACAGGTTCGCCCCACGCATAGAAAACGAGCGAGGATATCACCAAAACGATATTCTTTTGTTTCACATTTTTCCTTGTGAAGTACGCAAGAAATACCACCGCAAGGAAAAGATAAACAAAATATAATGATGAAAATACCATTCAACCACATTCCTTTTCCATTCTTACTTTTTTCTGATCCGCAGCAGCAGCCTGCCGCAAAACAGACATCCGTTATATAATTATACTACCTGATTTAATTTAATACAATAACAAAAATGTCAAAAATCCTGATTATTACAGCATTGTCATTGTTTTTGAGGAATACTGAAAAAATACAATATTAAAAACGCTGCAAAATTTGCAGCGTTTTTAAATGTTATTGTTCAAATTTTTTTGTAATGATTATTTCAACTTTATCGCCGTTTATCCCTACGGAAACATCATCTGCAAGATTTGCGATGATAGATTTTTCAAGCTCGTCCCATTCCTCGGAATAATTCTTGCCGTCAGAATCTTTTTTTACATTTGTCCTGTACTGTGAAAGTGACCAGATCGAAGCGCCGCTGACGGGAACATACGAAGTCATTCCGTAGGACATGAGGCTTTCGTACTCATTCATACCATAGGAATTAACGCTTTGCTTATAGCCCCTCCAGAAATATTCAAAAGCATTTTTTATCTTGTCCCTGATCCCTCTGACAGCGGCGTTTTTTCCCGTAGTAGAAACATCGAGGAGCATATCATGCTTTTCAGCGTCCATTTCCGACTGAGCCGAAAGACAGAGCATATATGCATCGTCATTTTCATCGACACGGAAATAAGCATAAAACTTCCCCGTTATCTCCGAAACAAGACCCAGCATTTCTTCTGCAAGAAGACGGGCATGGAGGCTTGCCTTACGGCTGAAATCGCGTTCGTGCGCATATTTTTCCACTTCATCAAGCGAGAGCTCTCTGCCTGTTCCGTCATTGCTTACATATATATCAACCGATTTCATAAAGCACCTCTTATTTTCTGATATTAAGAATATCGCTGAAACCTGTAATATCGAATATTTCGAGAACAGCTTCACCGGCATTGATAACGGTCATACCCTCTTTTGTGCTCATTTTCTTATGTGCGCTGAGAATTACCCTGAGCCCTGCGGAAGATACATATTCCAGCTTTGCAAGGTCAAGCACGAGCGAATCAAAGTCTGACAGAGAATTATCCAGAACCTCAGAAAGTTCGGGAGCCGTTGAGGTATCAAGTCTGCCCTCTATCTTAACAGTAAGCTTACGGTCGTTTGTTTCTTTTATGATATTCATTATTATTTCCTCCTGAAAAAGCATATTATCCCTTATAAATCCGGGTGTTGCATTAAATATATTTTATGATAAACTCTTCGTATTGTCAAGTAATCATCAAAAATATGAATATACTGTAACCAATACCGCAGGATCGGGCTGTCTTACACCTGTTGTCAGCTATTGTTCACTCTCAGTCACTTTACGGAGGCTTTGCTTTCAACAGACAAAGACAATCATATACGATCAGATAAGCGTCCTGCCGTCACAGTAGCGGCACAAGAGCATATCCCCTCCTGCCTCGGTAAATATGGACGGCAGATATTTTTCCGTCCGGGTGATGCACCTCGGATTTGAACAGCTGAACGGATGGGTCGGCATAACTCTGGGAGCAACCTGTTTTCCTTCTTTTTTGAGCATTGTAAGCATAAGCGCCATTCTGCCGTACATTCCGTATACGGTCTGCTCGAAATATTTCGCTCTTTCGTCATAATCGACTTCAACATCTATTTCATCGACCCTCGGAAGAGGATGCAGTATCTTCATGCTTTTCTTAGCGGTGCGGAGCTTTTCCTTGTCAAGAATAAATACTCCGTGCTGGCGGCGGTATTCGTCCTCGCTTGTGAAGCGCTCACGCTGTATCCTCGTCATATACAGTACGTCAAGCTCCGGCATTGCGTCTGCAAGGCTTGATACTTCCCTGTAATCACACTCGGACGCATTTATTATATCCTTTATGTACTGCGGGACCGATAATTCCGGAGTAGAAATAAGTATAAAGCGGTTCCCCTTGAATGTCACCATTGTTTTTATCAGTGAATGTACCGTTCTGCCGTTTTTCAGATCGCCGCACAGACCGATACAAAGATCATCAAGCCTGCCCATTTCATTATACAGCGTTACAACGTCCGTAAGCGTCTGCGTAGGGTGGAGGTGTCCGCCGTCGCCTGCGTTCACAACAGGAACAGGCGAATACATCGCGGCAGCCGCAGCCGTTCCCTCGCTCGGATGACGTATGGCGATAATATCGGAATAACCGCCGATAACGGTGACTGTATCTTTAAGGCTTTCGCCTTTTGCGACCGAGGAATTCTGGGGGTTGTCAAAACCGATTATTGTTCCGCCCAGTCTGAGCATTGCCGTCTGGAAAGACATCTGAGTTCTCGTGGAGGGTTCATAGAACAGCGTTGCAAGTATCTTGCCGCGGCAGGCTTCCGCATAATCCGCCGGATGAGCCTTTATTTCATTTGCAAGCCTGATAACATCCATAAGCTCCTTATGGCTGAGGTCTGTCAGATCGATCACATGTCTTTTTTTCATAGCTTATCTCCTTTTTCTCTTTTTTCATATTATAGCATTTTCCGGATAATTGTACAATGCAAAATTCACCCGCCCTGAAAAAAAGCCTGTCGCAATGACAGGCTTTCGGAATCATTTATTGTTGAACAGTGAAATGATATCCATATATGAATCATCGGAATCGCCGTTTGCAGCAGGCTTGGGCTGGGCAGCCGGTCTTGTCTGCTGTGCCGGAACAGATGTATTCGCATTGGGATATGTTGTATTGGCGTTCGGGTAAGTCGTATTTGCATTGGGGTAGGACGGAGCCTGTGTCTGGGGCTGCGGAGCCGGAGCAAAAGGATTATAGCTCGGCTTCGGCTGAGGCTTCTCCTGCGGTCTTGTTACTGCGCCGAAACGGTTCGGGTCGGGTCTTGCGGCAGGCGTACCGTACTGGAACTGAGGAACAGCCTTTTTATCGTCCTTCTTTCCGACAGGAGCATAGCTGTCTGTTGTCGGGAAACCTGTAGCAATAACGATAACGCTGATGGTATCTTCCATTTCCTCATCAAGAGCTGCGCCCCAGATGATAAGAGCGTTCTCGTCAGCCTGCTCGGAGATCATTGTGGAAGCCTCCTGGATCTCGTCGAGTCCGAT
This sequence comes from uncultured Ruminococcus sp., assembly GCA_902778175.1. Taxonomy (GTDB): domain Bacteria; phylum Bacillota; class Clostridia; order Oscillospirales; family Acutalibacteraceae; genus UBA1213. The sequence goes on from CACYWT010000009.1 coordinate 27,061, forward strand.
ATCGGGTGACGCCTTGATATTTACGATAACGCCCTTTGCGCCCTGGATAGATGTTCCGAGCAGTGGGCTGGAAATAGCATTCTGTGCGGCGATCTTAGCCTTATCCTTACCGGAAGCAACGCCGATACCCATAAGTGCATAGCCTGCGTCCTTCATTACAGATGTAACATCTGCGAAATCGAGGTTTACGATACCGGGGATAACGATAAGATCGGTAATGCTCTGTACACCCTGACGGAGAACATCATCAGCTGCAAGGAATGCATTCTGGAGAGTGATCTTCTCCTCGCTGATGTGCTTGAGTCTTTCATTGGGGATAACGATAAGAGAATCAACGTGCTGCTTGAGCTTGGAAATACCGTTTTCAGCCTGCTCCATTCTTCTCTTGCCTTCAAAAAGGAAAGGTGTGGTAACGATACCTACGGTAAGGATACCCATTTCCTTTGCGACCTCCGCAACGATAGGAGCCGCGCCTGTACCTGTGCCGCCGCCCATACCTGCGGTAATAAATACCATATCTGTACCTTTAAGGATCTCTGCGAGCTGCTCCTTGCTTTCCTCGGCAGCCTTTTCACCGACCTCGGGCTTTGAGCCTGCGCCCTTGCCGTGGGTGATCTTCTCACCGATCTGCATTTTCATTGTAGCCTTTGAACGGTTAAGAGCCTGCTGGTCTGTATTGATAGAGATAAACTCTACACCTGTTACATAATCAACCATGCGGTCGATAGCGTTTCCGCCGCCGCCGCCTACACCGACTACTTTAATGCTGACAATGTTATCGATCTCGTTACTTTCATATTCGTAAGGCATTATAATACTCCCTTCAGAATCCCGTCCTTTTATGACCGTTTCCGGCATACGGAACAAAGAAATTCTTTATTATTTTATTATACAACTACTTAATAATGTAACACTTTTCGCTCAGAAATTCAATATGTTAAAGCTATTTTTCGCCATATTTATTATTCTTATTTCATGTTGCACGAATTTCTTTTTGTTTTTTGTACAAATCAACAATAACAGCTCGATCGTTAATTATCATCTGTTACCCGTCATTATACTCTCAGAGCTTTTATTCATTATTTTCATCATTATTATCGTATGTATTTCCGTCGTCATAGCTGTAACCGCCGTCGTAGTCCGTTCCGTCGTCATAATTATAGCCGCCGTCGTAGTCCGTTCCGTCGTCATAATTGTAGCCGCCGTCGTAGTCCGTTCCGTCGTCATAATTATAGCCGCCGTCGTCGCCTGTTCCGTCGTCATAATTATAGCCGCCGTCGTTGCCCGTTCCGTCGTCATAATTGTAGCCGCCGTCGTTGCCTGTTCCGTCGTCATAGTTATAGCCGCCGTCGTCGCCTGTTCCGTCATCATAATTGTAGCCGCCGTCGTCGCCCGTTCCGTCGTCATAATTGTAGCCGCCGTCGTCGCCTGTTCCGTCGTCATAATTGTAGCCGCCGTCATCGCCTGTTCCGTCGTCATAATTGTAGCCGCCGTCATCGCCTGTTCCGTCGTCATAATCTAAATAATACGGCTCGTCATACTGAGGCTCGGCATTTTCTTCGACCGTACCGTCGTCGGAAGATCCAGAGCTTTCCTCAGTCTGCGTCTGTCCGCTGCTCTGCTGTGAAGATGCTGCCGAGGAAGCCTTACTGCTCTGAGGCTTGCTCTCCTTGGGCTTTTCGCTGGATTCCTCGCCCAGCCTGAGATATGATTTTCCGCCCTGAGCCGAAGCTATTCCGACATCAAGAGTACCCTTTGCATCATCCTTGACATTTTTCGAGAGTATGCTTGCGGCAGTTTTCAGCTTATATTCAAGATTTTCAAAATTACCTATATTTATTTTGAAACCGTTCTCCCTGATAAGCAGGATATTCGACTTATCTGTCATATCTATTGTACGGATATTCTTTATCCCGTATTCAGATATCAGTTCAACGATCTTATCAAGATATTTCTTGAGATTTTCGTCCTCATATTCTATCTGTGAGCAAAGCTTGACATTTTTGAGTTTTGCTCCGAGAACAGCCGGAATATCGTCATAGGTTTTTTTATCATTTATTTCAATGATCTTTCCGCTTTTTGCAAGAACGATATATTTTCCATCGCTTTCGATCACGAAAGACGGAGCCGCCTCGTTCACCTTTATATTTATCTTATTGAAAAGCTTTTTTTCGATCTCAACGCTTTCTATGTACGGGAATTTTTTCACTATATTTTCAGCGCCGTAAGATGTATTGCACAGCAGCAGATTATCCCCCTTGCTGATCATCGAAGCCTCCTCTATATCGGTAAGCTCATAGCGTGTATTCCCCTCTACATTTATTTCATCTATTTTGAAGAATACAGTAAGTGAAAGCACAACGCATATTCCGAGAAGAACAACGATCGTCACCGCTGCAAGTATGAATTTCCTGAAACGGCGGACATAGGGCTTTACAGGTTCCTTCGGCGGAGAAAGCGGACGCAGATCGTCTTTATTTTCCTTTTTCCTGAAATGAAAAAGCTTTCTTTTGTTTTCTCCGGTGTTTTTTTCATTTTTTGCGCCGTCATTCACAGAAACCGCAGTTTTCTCCGCAGCGTCAGGCTGCGCAGGTCTTTTATTTTTAGTATCAGGCTGAACAGTTCTGTTTTTCTTAGGATTCTGTTTCAGAGCATTTTGTTTCTGATTCGACGGTGACGGTACAGGTCGGTTTACCGGCTTTTTATTCATACCGTTATTCTTATTTTTATTCGTGCTTTTTTCACGGTCTTTCATCCGGAAACCTCCTTTATTCTTATAAGTGAAGCCGATGTATACTGAACATTCCCGAAAGCCGCATTGACGCAGGACTTCCGGGACAGTACAGATCAACTCAGAGCTTTTTATTCGTAGCAAGGACCTCGATAATAACTCCGTATATTCTCTTTGCGCTGTCGTCTATAGCCATTTTCCTGGCGTTTGACGCATACAAAGCAAGTCTTTCGCTGTCGCCTGCAAGTTTGTCGATCTCCTCGGTCAGTTTTACGGGAGTAAGATCCTTTTCTTCTATCATAACTGCAGCGTCCCTTTCGACGAGGGACATCGCATTGTGATACTGATGATTTTCCGCAACATTCGGTGACGGGATCAATATGGACGGTTTTCCCTTCACCTGTATCTCGCTCAGCGTTATAGCGCCTGCGCGCGCGATCACAAGATCTGCTGCCGCAAGGCATATGGGCATATCATTGATATATTCCCTGATATCCATATTTTCGGCTTCGGGGTCGCCGCCCTTTTCCTTTACAAGATCGGGGAACCATTTCCCGTACTGACCATATGCATGGATATGCTGATATTTTCCGTCCTTTGAGCTTCGTGCGATTATTTCCGCAAGGGATTCGTTGATTATCTGTGCTCCGAGGCTTCCTCCGAACGAAAGAATGACCGGACGCTCATCAAGACCGAGTTTCTTTCTGCTTTCCTCACGGTCAGCGGTGATTATCTCTCCGCGGACGGGATTTCCCGTATCGACAAAACGAGGATTGCCCTTAAAATGCTTTCTTGCCGCAGGCATAGCCAGCATAACGCGGTCTGCGTGTTTAGCGAGCATTTTATTGGTTACTCCGGGAAAAGCGTTCTGCTCATGTATTATGGTTGGTATTCCCAGCTTGGCAGCAGCTCTGAGCACCGGGCCGCTGACATAGCCGCCGGTTCCGACGCAGATATCGGGCTGAAATTCCTTTATGATTTTCTTTGCGTCCCTGCCGCCGGTAATAGCCTTTTTGACTGTAACGATATTGTTTTTGATACCGGCAGGGGTCATTTTTCTGCTGAATCCCTGAACAGTTATCCCTTTGAATTCAAAACCTGCCTGAGGAACAAGGCGTTCCTCCATTCCGCCGGTTTTTCCGATATACAGTATTTCAGCATCGGGCTGACGTTCCCTGACGTAACCTGCAATTGCAAGAGCCGGATTGATATGGCCTGCGGTGCCGCCGCCTGCGAATAATATTTTCATACCGATCACCTATACCTTTTCGAGATTTGACGTTCGTGAGATCGAAAGCACTATACCCATCTGAGCCATCAGCATTATCAGCGACGTACCTCCGTAGCTGAAAAACGGCAGGCTGATACCGGTATTTGGCAGCCAGTCGGTGATAACCAGAATATTAAGGATCGCCTGTATTCCTATCTGAGCGGAAAGACCCGTTCCGAGCATTGAGCCGAAGGGATCCTTTGCTCTCATGGATATTGTTATGCCTCTCCAAACGAGCAGTACAAAAACGAGAAGGATCAGTACTGCGCCGATAAGCCCCATTTCCTCACAAACGACAGCGAAAACGAAGTCATTCTGTGCCTCGGGGATATACATATATTTTTGTCTTGACTGACCGAGTCCCAGACCCCAGACTCCGCCTGATCCGATAGCGTAGAGTGAATTGCGTGTCTGATAGGTTTTCTGCCACATATCCTCGGTAGTATAGGTCAGAGCCTGACCCCAGCCGTCAAGACGCTGCATAGCGTATCCGAGCTGATTTGTTGCCACGAGATAAAGCAAAACTACGCCTATCAAAGCTCCTGCGATAACGAAGTAGCGCAGTTTGACTCCGCCGATAAACATCATTATTGCCGCGAGTATAAGCATAATTACCATACCGGAATAATGCGGTTCCTTATACAGCAGCACAAGGTACAGCACAAGCATGATAAGCGGCGGCAGAACGCCTGTTTTGAATGTATGCATATCGCGGAAATGCTTTGACGACCAATCCGCGAGAGCGAGTATCAGCGCAAATTTTGCCACCTCAGACGCCTGAAAGCCGAAGCTGCCTATACTTATCCAGCGTTTCGGATCTCCCGGCATCATAAGCACGACCACAAGCAATCCGAGTCCGCCGATATAAATAAACGGCGCAAGGAAATGGAAATTATGGTAGTCAAAATAGGACATTCCTATCATGATACCAAAGCCTGCAGCCGCAAAAATACTCTGGCTTATCAGATATTTCTGGCTGTCGTCCGTATACCTGAGCGCTGACGGATAGCTTGCCGAATACATCATTATAATACCTATTATGACAAGCAGCAGCACAAGAAACAGGAAAGTCATATCCATTCCGAGCCGCACGGAAAACAGTTTTATTTTATTTTTAACTTTTTTGAATCCCTTTCCGCCCGGAAGCTCTTTCAACTCACTCTGCTTCTGCGCAGACGGCTGAGGCCTTGTCGGCAGCTTCCTCGCCGGTGCTGAACTTCGGTTCAAAAAAAACACACCCCTTTTTCCCCGGGCTGCCGCCCGGACCTGCCCGGGGCTCCTCGCCCCGGACCCCCGGCAGGGCGGTCGACCGCCCTGCACCCGCATATTTTGCATCCGCTGATCCTTCAGCAGAACCTGATCCTATGCCTTTGATCACTGCACTGTACTGTCCTGTACTGCCCTGTACTGCCCTGTACTGCCCTGTACCGCCCTATCCTACCATTATAAAAAACTTTTTCATCGCTTTCTTGTGATCAATGCATATATACATATATACATATAAACATATATACATATATACATATAAACATATATACATATATTCATATATTCATATAAAAATAATAAGACGATACAGAAAATTAAATACCTTATTTGCCGGATACCGTATAATACTAACGGCCGAATATTACCAGCGCAAGCGCTCCTGCACAAAACAGTGTTTCTACAAAACTGAAAACAATTACTATCTTTACTTCCGACCAGCCGCACATCTCAAAATGATGATGTATCGGACTCATCTTGAACAGCCTTTTTCCATGCGTGAGCTTGAAATAAGTAACCTGTAATATAACTGAAAACATTTCGCAAATGTATATCATTCCGATCGGGATCAGCAGCAGCTCCATATCAAGACCGAAGATCACTGCGCATAAATATCCTCCGAGATAAAGCGAACCTGTATCTCCCATAAAAGTCTTTGCAGGATTGAAATTCCACAAAAGAAATCCAAGACACCCTCCTGCAAGCGCCGCTGACATTATCGAAAGCCCTATCCTTGCGCAATACCCGGAAATAAGCATCATGAATATTCCTGCAAAAAATGTCACCGATCCGTCCAGACCGTCTATTCCGTCCGTCAGATTGACGGCATTGACTATCCCGACTATAAGCACAGCCGCTATCGGATAATAAAGCAGTCCGATATCGACCATTCCGACAAAGGGGATCCACGTTTTGCTGTCATCTCCGAAAAGATACATCACTGCAAGATATGCTATCGCTACAAAAAACTGCAGCGCAAGCTTCTGCTTTGGAGTAAGACCAAGATTTCTTTTCTTTGCGACCTTTACGAAATCGTCAAGAAATCCTATTGCGCCGTATGCTGCCGCCATGAACAGACCGCCGAGTACCTTTGCCATCTGCAGGGTCGTTTCGGGCGGTATACCGTCCTTCATACCCATAAAATGATGCAGAAGTACACATACTGCCGTCACGACAATACTTGATACGATGAACATGAAACCGCCCATCGTAGGAGTTCCCTGCTTGCCCTTGTGCCAGTTGGGACCCTCCTCAAGGATAGTCTGACCGAAATGCAGCCTGCGAAGAAACGGAACCAGCCACAGCCCCATTATACCGGCAATGGCGAAGGAAACCGCCGCCGCAATAATAGTCCAAATTCCTGACATTATAAATCCACCTTTCGTTTCCCTTGTTTTCAGTGTCCTTCCTCATATTCAAAGAAATTGAGCACTGATGCCAGCGGCATACCTGCAGCTATCAGCACGCCGGTGCAGGCAAGCACCTCATCAACGGTATATTTGCCGTTTATCACATTGACACGGCTGAGAATACCGCCGCCTATCAGTTCAAAGCTGACAGTTCCGCCGTTTTCGGCATAATTGCGGCTTGCCACATCTGCCCCGTAATTTTCGGAAGAATAGGTTATCACCCTGTCATTATCCTCACCGAAAAATTTCATTGCGTTTTCATAGGGAGTAACACTCTCGCGGAAACCTTTTATGAGATCCCTGCTCAGACTGCTGTTATTGTCAAACAGTACGGTATCGGCAATGACGTTTTCGGGACGCTCTATCCCTGAGTCCGCATTTTCTATCACGAAATCCGTGATCTCCGAGAAATCATCAATACAGGTGTTGAATTTGCAGAAATTGAGGATATCTGAAATGATCTGTGCAAGCTTGTGAGAATTTTTGCAGTCAAGAAGAATCAGTCTCGGATTCTGCACCGTTCTGATCTTATTCGTCATTTTACCACCACCGTTACTGTTTTTTCAATGATCTTACGATATTTTTCAATGATCTTACGATATATTTATTCGTTTACTACATTAGTTTTTTTATTGCATTTATTTTTTTATAACATTTATTCCTATACTACATTATACTGTTGTCCTGATTGAATACGACTGTGACCACAGTAAATGGTTCGACCTCCGTATCCGGAGCAATATCCTGAGATTTTGCGTAACTCTGACTGTCCTCCATCGAAGAACCCACAATACAAACATTGAGATCATTTGTTGCCGCAAGGTAGTTTACGTCACTGAGGCTGCAGTTCCTGAAATCGGGGACCTTAACCTTGGTCTTTCTGCTTTCCTCATCTGTATAAAGCACTACCGTACCGCCCTTGGGAATACCGGAATAAGCGGCAGGGTTCTGACCTATAACGGTCTTGCCGTTTCCGACGACCTTGGGTTTAAGACCTGTTTCCTCGACCTTCTTCTTCGCAGCCGCCACTTCCATATTGTCATAGGTTCCTACGGAAACCTCAAGCTGTTTAAGCTCGTCATCGGAATAAACTTTCTCTATGCCGAGATAAGGAAGGACTTCGGTCATTATATTTCTGAAACAGGGTCCTGCAACTGCGGAACCGTAGTAGTTGATATCGGGGTCAGGAGTATCGAAATAGCAAAGCAGAGCTATTTCAGGGTCGTCACACGGAGCAATGCCGCAGAAAGAAGCGATATAGTCCTTTGTTTCGTTACCGTCTTCATCGACGATCTTCTGTGACGTACCCGTTTTTCCGCCGATACGGTAGCCTGCGACATATCCGTTGGTAGCGCCGCCGGATTTTGCATTTGTTTCGAGGAAGGAGCATATCTGAGCGGCAACATTTTCGCTGATCGCCTGTCTTTTGACGGTAGGCTCAGTAGCCTTGACAACATTGCCGTTACTGTCGATTATCTGGGAAACGACATAGGGCTGCATCAGCTTGCCCTTGTTTGCAATAGCGGAGCAGGCGGTCACCATCTGTATCGGAGTTATCTTGAAGTTCTGTCCGAAGGAAGCGACCGCAAGATCCATAAGTCCCATACCTGCCGGTTCACCGGCCTGATTGAAGAATACGCTGTTGCTTTCGCCGGGGAGATCTATTCCCGTTTTTTCGCCAAAGCCGAATGCAACGAAATATTCATAGAATTTTTCTCTGCCGAGCATATTGCCCATCTGCATGAATGCAGGGTTGCAGGAATTACACAGCGCAGTGCCTATATCCTGCTGACCGTGACCGAGGCTGAGCCAGCACGGTATCGCGCTTGCCCCCTCATAGGGAACATATGCCCCGTCACATTCAAACACCTTTTCATCGGGCTTTACCTTACCCTCGGAAAGAACAGCCGACGCTGTTATCATCTTGAATACCGAACCGGGGACATAGGTATCGCTGACGCCCTTGTTTCTCCACTGAGCGCTGAGCGCCTTGCTGTAAGCCTCGTCCTGTTTGTCCTCCGGGAGTTCCTTTATCTGTTTTTCCTTTTCTTTGTCCTTTATGGTATAGGGATCGTTCGGATTGAAGGATTCCTCGCAGGCAAAGCCGAGTATCGCGCCCTTCTTTACATTCATCATGATCGCGCATCCGCGGTTTGATACCTTGAATTCCTTGATCGTTTCGCGGACATATTTTTCCATTATAGCCTGTATATTTTCGTCGATCGTCAGCATAAGGCTGTAGCCGTCGGTCGCCTCGATCTTCTGCTCATACTGATACGGCAGGGGATTATTCTGCGCGTCCTGAGCAATAACTATTCTGCCGGTATTTCCGTTAAGTTCTTCATTATACTGATATTCGATACCATCGAGTCCCTGGTTGTCGCTGCCGACGAAGCCGAGAATCGAAGCTGCGAAATTGTCATGGGTATAATAGCGCTTATAGTTTTCGATAAGCTGGATCACTCCGCTTATTTTGTTTTCCTCGTAGATCTTGTTGCTGAAAGCCAGCACCTTATCCTTCAGTTCGGCGTCAGCCTTTCTTTTCAGCATGACGTAATAGGAATTCTCATGCGTTTTTTTCAGCATATCGTCCTTGTCGATCTTGAGGATATCGGAAAGACCCTCAGCGACGACCTTTCTGCCTTCCTCATCGTCATCGTCAAACTCTGCCGGCGCAAGAACGATATCCCACGCGGTAATACTCTGCGCAAGGACATTTCCTGCGCAGTCATAGATATTTCCGCGCTTTGCGGATACGGTAGTATCGTGAAGCTGCTGCTCCACGGCTCTTTTCTGGAGATCCTCGGACTGATATACCTGGAGATATACCAGTCTTGCTATTACCGTACCGAAGCCGAGAATTATTATTATCATCATGGTAATGGTCGATCTGCGCCACAGCGTAATCGCAGCACCTTTTTTAGCCATGTATATTACTCCTTTTTGCCTTTCTGTATACAGCAAACAGAACTGCATCTAAAGAGCCTTGAAAAAACCTTTCTACTCTTTCTATGCAGTCTGACCTATGTTTATATCATATTGGGAACTGTCCCGGCTTATGACAGCCGTTTCATTTACATAAACACACTCGTGAATGCGTCAAGTATCGTGGTAAATACATTCCTGGAGCTCTCGTCCTCAAAAACCTTTCCGTTATCTCCGTCCGACAGTGAAACGAATTGTTTCTGGGCATTTTTCATCGGAGTCATTTTTAGTTTTGTTTCGGCATAATTCTTTACAAAAGAATCCGTCATCTTGCTGTCTATCTGTAACTGATACTGCGCCTCTTCGTTCTGCAGTTCTGTCAGAACAGCCTTGCGTTCGGTGATCTGATTATTCAGCTCGTTTATCTGCGCGCTGAAATGAACCATCATTATAGCCACTCCTGCGAGAACCACCGTCAGCAGCGTTACGCTGAATATCACGAAAGGATTTCTTTTCCTTCTCTGAGCCTTGGCGGAGGAACCCTGGCTGATGCTTATTATCTGACCTCTTTTTTTATTTCTTTTGCTTTTTTTGCCTGTGCTCGACATGGTAATATCGTCAACATTCTCAAAGCTGCTGAGGTCATATGCAAGATTTCTGTTTTCACCTGCCACTGTATTTCTCTCCCTTTATATATATCATTAGTAGATCATTGTTCCTGTTCTTTCGCAGCATCTGAGCTTTGCGCTCCTGCTGCGCGGATTTTCCTGCAATTCCTGTTCATCTGCAACGGCAGGCTTTTTCAGCACAAGCCTTGCCGCCGGTTTTCTTCCGCAGACGCAGACGGGGAAATCCTTGGGGCAAATGCAGCCCGCGCACCATTTTGCCATTCTTTGTTTTGTCATTCTGTCCTCAAGCGAATGGAAGGTTATCACGCTCAGCCGTCCGCCGGGTCTTAAAGACGAAAAAGCGCCGTCAAGTCCTGCGGAAAGTCTGTCGAGTTCTCCGTTGACAGCGATCCTGAGAGCCTGAAAGGTTTTTCTTGCCGGGTGCTTATCATGGCGTTTAGCCGCAGGATAAGCGGATTTGACGATCTCAGCGAGCCGCCCCGTGGTTTCTATCGGAGCGAGCGCCCTTTCGCGTTCTATAGCGCGCGCGATCTGTTTTGCGAATTTTTCCTCTCCGTAGCGTGACAGGATCATTACGATCTCATTGAACGGAAGGTTATTGACAAGATCGGCAGCGGTAGCGCCGCTCTGACTCATGCGCATATCGAGCGGAGCGTCATAATGATAGGAAAATCCTCTTCCGGCACAGTCAAGCTGATGGGAAGAAACACCTATATCCATAAGCACACCATCAAGAGCGCTGACGCCGAGGGAGGAAATTACCGACGGGATTTCCGAAAAATTAGTTTTTACGACCGTGACCCGTTCATCGCCGCCGAAACGCTCATTCAGCACTTCGATCGCGTCGGGATCCTGATCAAGACAGATAAGTCTGCCCTCCGGACCGAGCTGCTCCAGTATCCCTGCGGAATGACCGCCGCCGCCTGCCGTACCGTCAAGGTAAACTCCGTCGGGTCTTACGGCGAGGGAATCCATCGTCTGGCGGAAAAGCACAGGTTTGTGTGAAAACTCCATTGCGCCACCCCGTTTACAGATCAAGCGAGCTCATGATATCATAAACCTCTTCATCGGACAGATCACTGTTATATTCATTCCATCTTGCGGCGTCCCAGATCTCCACCTGAGAGCCGGCTCCGTTAATGACAACGTCCTTGTCAAGACCCGCATAATCGCGCAGATCCTGAGAAAGCAGGACTCTTCCCTGCTTATCGGGGTTAAGCTCTACCGCGCTGGAAAAGAAAAATCTTTTCAGCTTCACTACCATAGCGGAAGGTTTCGAGGCGAGGCTTTCGCCGAGCTTTTCCCAACCCTCTTTGGACAGGATCATAACGGTATGATCCTTACCCTTTGTGGCATAGAAAACCTCACCAAGCTCCTCACGGAACTTAGCGGGGATAATGACTCTGCCTTTGGAGTCGATATTATGATTGGAAGTACCTATAAACATAATATTCACCACAAAAATCTATCGGATAAGGGATTTTTCAGGATGAATGTGCCACAATGTTGCACAAATCACCACCTTGTATTACTATTATATATTAATGCACCACAAATTGCAAGGCTAATCCGTTTTTTTTTCAAATTTTTTATCTTGTTTCCCTTTAGGAAAAATCACTGACAAGCGATAATGCTTTACAGGGCGCATTTCCCGAAAAAGCGCAAAAAAATCCCTATGACCAAAACGATCATAGGGAAAAGAACGATATCTGTTTTATTATTTGCCGAGGAAAGCAGCGCCGATGATACCGGCGTCATTTCCGAGCTGAGCGATGCATACCTTTGTCTGTCTGTCATTATGCTTGGTATAACGGTCACGCTCGATTATCTTCTTGAGCGGAGCGAGGAGGAAATCGCCTTCCTTGCTGACGCCGCCGCCAATGCAGAGGATCTCAGGCTGGAATACGTTGATAATATTAACAAGTCCGCAGCCGAGATAATCAATATACATATCAATAACGGATTTTGCAAGCGGACAGCCCTTCTTTGCTGCATCAAAGGCAGTTTTGCCGTCGATCCTGCTCAGATCTCCCTCTATGCTCTGATAAAGCAGATAATCCTTAGCCTGCTGGATAGAGCAAGCCTCTCTTGTCATATTGATAAGACCTGTTGCCGAAGAATAAGCTTCCCAGCAGCCTCTTCTGCCGCAGGTGCAAAGACGTCCGTTGTGCTGGATAACGGTATGTCCGACTTCAGCGCCGGCATAGTTGGAACCGCTGTAGATCATGCCGTCTACTATGATACCGCCGCCTACACCCGTTCCGAGTGTGATCATTACAGCGTCATTAGCGTCCTTAGCTGCGCCTACGCAAAATTCGCCGTATGCTGCGGCATTTGCATCGTTCTCAACATAGATCTTAGTGCCGAGACGCTGCTCCATCATGCTGACGATCTCCCAGTTATGGAAACCGAAGTTATTCGCAAACTCGATAACGCCCGTTTCGCTGTTTACAGCGCCGGGAGCACCGATTCCGATATACTGAACGTCATTGGTCGTAAGACCTGCATTTTCAAGAGCAGAATGAGCAACAGCAGCCATATCGTCACAGATAGCATCCATTGTACGGGGAGTGCTTGTCTTGCAGCTTGCCTTGACAACGATCTTGCCGTCTTCATCTACCACACCGGCAACAATATTAGTGCCGCCGAGGTCTATTCCGAGATAGTACATAATTTTTGCCTCCAATACAAAAAAATTCCTGCGTATATTATAACATATAGTACAAATTAATAAAAGAAAAATCTGAAAATAATTTATTTTTATCACTTTGAACAATAGAAAGCGTGCATAAATGGTGATTTTAACCAAAGGCAGATCATTACTTCCGGAATGATCCTTTATTTTTTATCGAGAAAATACAGCAAAAACCTTTTTGCAAGACTTTCGGGTCTGATTTTCTCCCTTGCTTCATCACGAGTAAACCACTGAGCAAGGTCAACCTCTTCATTATTAACCCCGTCAAGACTTTCGCCGGCGGCAACGCAGGCAAAATTGAGCATCAGCGTATTGCTTCGCGGAAAATATTCACTGCGGTTATATTCAAGCGAAACGAGTTCAAGTCCCGTTTCCTCCATAACCTCGCGCCGGACGGCGGATTCGGCGCTTTCGCCCTTGCTGACATATCCTGCGACAAGGATATTATCCTGTCTGCCGTATTGCTGTATCAGAAGGATCTTCGTTTTGTCCGGATTCTGCACTATCATGCTTACCGCTGTCGAGAATACCGGAAAGCGGAATTGCGCGCATTTTCCGCAGTACGGGATCTCTCCTTCCCCCTTCAGCATTTTCAGAACGAGAGCGGTCCCGCATTCAGGACAGTATTTCATCAGACCCATCTCCTTTTTCCCTGACCTTACCGAAAAGCTTTGCTCCGAGCGAAACAAGCCTTTCCGCAGGCTTGCTGCCGCAGAATACCGCCGCAGCGGTAAAGAACGCCATGCCTGCCATCACCTCAAAAGGATATGCTGCAAGCTCCTGCGGCGGAAGAATAAACGGAAGTATGCTCAACGCCGCTGCCGGCGGAAAGGGCTTCCCGAAAAACAGCAGCAAAGAAACCGACAGAGCCGCAGCAGCAAATGCGCCGGCTGTAAGCGGCATACCGCAGACATTGCAAAGCAGCAGACGCGATACCGCGCCTGTCAGAGCGCAAGCCGAAACGCACAGGAATACCTGAACAGGGCTTTTGCGCACAGGGCTTTCCTTTTCGGACAGCTCGGCAAAAGCTACGATCAGTGGGGGCGCAATAATATATATCCGTCCGCTTGCGACTGCAACAGCCGCAGTGATCATCAGCACCGCAAGAAGATAGCACCAATGCAGAAAAAAAGGTTTTGCCTCCGCCCTGACGCAGTTACAGCTGTCAGCTTTTCTTATACCGGTTTTATCAAAAACATATTGTATCAGTAATATCATTGATGTAAGTATAATGACCGAAAGCGGATAGAGAATACTATCGGCGTCAGTCAGCACCGGCAGTACTGCTGCTGATATCATCGGGAGCATTGTGCTGCCTGAAAAATACAGCACTATACAGCAGAAAACAAATGCTGCGATTATTTTCGGATAGAGCGGGATACCGACATAAGCCGAAAGCAGGAATCCTGCAAAACCGCCTGCGCTCATCAGCACCATCATTCTGACGGGAGTAATGCGCCATGGCATACGCTCCGCAGTGAGAGCGCCGAGGGCTATCGCCGCCGTTTCCGGAAAAAGGATCTCCTTTTCACCGAGCAGCTCGCTCAGCATCACCATCAGCGTTACAACAAAAACAGCAGCAGCAGCCCGTAACACAAGCTTTATTTTATCATTCATTCAACCAACTCCATATCAAGGCAATACCGCGCTAAGCCGTAAGGCGTTCTTTGTGCGCTGTTGCCTTAAAAAAGCGGCGCCGCACAGAGACAGCACCGCAGTTTGCCGGAAATATATCATCAGCCCTCGGCAATGACCTCGACCTCGCAGAGAACATTCTTGGGAAGAGTCTTTACCGCAACGCAGGAACGTGCCGGCTTGCTTGTGAAATACTTTCCGTAGATCTCATTGAAAGCGGCAAAATCATTCATATCAGCAAGGAAGCATACTGTCTTGACTGCCTTTTCAAGAGAAGAACCTGCCTCTGTGAGAACAGCGCTGAGATTCTTCATGACCTGCTCTGTCTGACCCTCGATAGTATCAGCCTCAACATTTCCGCTTGCAGGATTTATAGCTATCTGACCGGACGTGAATACAAATCCGCCTGCCTTTATTGCCTGTGAATACGGACCGATCGCATCGGGAGCATTCTTTGTGTAAACCTTTTCTGCCATAATTATCAATCCTTTTCTTTAAATATTTATCATTAACTGAGATCATCTCAGCGGTTATATATAATTAATCTGGGGCTTTTACAAAACCGTCAATCGTCCTCCGGCGGATAAAGACCGACAACATAAGTTTTAAGCTCTTTGTTCGACCATGAAAGATATGCGCCGCTGTAATCATTCCTGCGGATAATATCTTCTACGATCTCCTTAGCGGACGCATGATCGCTGTTGTTTGCAAAACGCAGCTCGATTATATTGTTTCCGCTGTCAAGCTGCTCCTTTACCGCGATCTCAAGCTGAGCCGTATCCCCTGCCGCTATATACCAGCCCTTTTTCCGGAAGAAATTATCCCCCGTACCGGGTCTGTTTTTTTCATTGTCGGTTCCCGGTTCGGGCTTATGCTCCTTGAGCTTTTCGATCTCGGCTTTGGTCAGTCCGAAATTGTCATGGATAATGTAGGGATTTCCCGAACTGTCGCACCGGTCAATATCGTCCCATGTTATATCCGCATAACATTCACCCGAAGCAAGACCAGGAAGCTTGTTCCAGATATGCGTATCGGAATATATCTCGCTGCACTGCAGACCTATCCTCTGGGCTATTATCGTAAAGGAATATGTATATCCCTGACATACCGCCTTATGTATCACAAGGGCGCCGTATATATCATGCCCGTGTTTTTCCTCGTCGCTGCGGTCAAAGGTGATCCTGCGGATAAGCTCGTCATGCAGAGCCAGAGCCTTGCTCCAGTCATCAGCATCAGCAGGAATGACCTTAATGATATCCTTTATCTCGGATTCGATGAGTTTCTGCATTTTGCGGTTATCGGCTGCATCATCTTTATATTTGAACGAATACCTCCTGATATCGCCGCCGACAGTCCCCGTGATATTGAAGCTGTCCACCCAGAAATGCTCGCGGCAGATATCCTCCCACTCGAGGTTTCCCGCCATTCCCTTTATTGCGACAGTCGGCTCCAGCGAGCTGAGATATTCCGAAAGCTCCTCATATGATCTTCCCGGCGCCGCATCGTCCCATACGACGACCGGCACATCGTCAGGAATACTTTCTTCCTTATTCTGAAGGTCGATGATATCATTATCCCTTATCATCGGGTAAAGATACCATAATCCTGCCGCGGCAGCCAATACAAATACAAGCAGAAGCAGAAGCGGTCCGAGAGAGCTTTTGCGTTCCTTCATGCGCCGGTCACCTCAATCTTTCGGTCAGCCCTGTACTATGCGATAGCCCTTATGAGCAAGCTCATCCTTGATCTTCTGGATATGCTCGTGATTTCTCGTTTCGAGAGAAAGACGGAGATAACAGGAATTGATATCGGTATTAAGATCGGCTCTGTCGTGGCTTACCGCAACGACATTTGCGCCGAGCTTGGAAATAACTCTTGATACTGTTGTAAGCTCGCCGGGCTTATCGGTAAGAGCAATAGTAAATTCGGCAAGTCTGCCTGTTTTTTGCAGACCTCTGTCGATAACACGCGAAAGGATAGTAACGTCTATATTACCGCCGGAAACAAGACAGCAGACCTTCTTGCCCTTTATCGGGAATTTATTGAACAGCGCCGCCGCAACCGAAACCGCGCCTGCGCCCTCGGAAATAAGCTTCTGTTTCTCGATAAGGGTAAGTATAGCTGTAGCAAGCTCGTCATCAGTAACGGTCAGGATCTCGTCCACATATTTCGTACACATATCAAAGGTGATCTCGCCGGGAGTCTTGACTGCGATACCGTCTGCAAAAGTATTGACAGCAGGCAGTGTTTCTATCTCACCGTGAGCAACTGAAAGATACATTGACGGAGCGCCTGCGGACTGAACGCCGTAAACCTTGACATTGGGATTGAGCGATTTGATGGCATATGCAACGCCGCTGATAAGACCGCCGCCGCCGATAGGAACTATTACAGCGTCAACATCGGGGAGCTGATCGAGTATCTCCAGACCGATCGTACCCTGACCTGCGATAACAAGCTCGTCATCAAAGGGGTGGATAAAGGTCGCGCCTGTTTCCTTCTGAAGCTCTACTGATCTGTCGTGAGCGTCGTCATATGTACCCTCAACGAGAACGACTTCTGCGCCGTAGCTCTTGGTAGCCTCAACCTTGGATATAGGAGCGGAATTAGGCATACAGATAGTAGCCTTGATGCCGAATCTCTGAGCAGCTCTTGCAACACCCTGAGCATGGTTGCCGGCGCTGCAGGCGATAACGCCCTTGGCTCTTTCCTCATCGGTAAGCTGAGATATCTTATAGTAAGCGCCTCTTGCCTTGAATGCGCCTGTGATCTGCAGATTTTCCGTTTTGAGATATATCTGGTTCTCATCGGAAATATTTATCGCATTGATCATATCGGTAGGTCTGATGACCTCCTTCAGCACATAAGAAGCATGATAGATTTTGTCCAGTGTAAGCATGATGATTCCTCTTTCCATTTCATTCATTGTTACTATAATAAAATACCGCTTTTTTCGTCAAAAGTCAAGGGTAATGTATTGGTATAATAATGTATAATCGCGCTTGCCCATTAAAAAAGAGCTGCCGCAGCAGCTCTTTTTGTAATTCTTATGCCTTGCCGACAGAACCGAACAGTTCCATCTTCTCTTTAACAGTAGCCTTGATAGCCTCAAAGCCGGGAGCGAGAAGCTTTCTCGGGTCGAAGCCCTTGCCCTGAAGATCCTTGCCCTCTTCGATATACTTTCTTGTAGCCTCCTGGAATGAAAGCTGACATTCGGTATTGACATTGATCTTGGAAACGCCGAGGGAGATAGCCTTCTTTATCATATCAGCCGGGATACCTGTGCCGCCGTGGAGAACGAGAGGCATTTCGCCTGTCTTTGCCTGGATAGCGTCAAGTGTTTCAAAGGAAAGACCTGCCCAGTTTTCGGGATATTTGCCGTGGATATTGCCGATACCTGCAGCAAGCATATCAACGCCGAGATCAGCAATAGTCTTGCACTCGTCGGGATCAGCGCATTCGCCCATGCCTACAACGCCGTCCTCTTCGCCGCCGATGGAACCGACTTCGCACTCGATGGAAAGACCGAGGTTATGAGCAACATTTACAAGCTCCTGGGATTTAGCGAGGTTCTCCTCGAACGGATAGTGAGATCCGTCAAACATGATAGATGTGAAGCCTGCCTTTACACACTTGTAGCAGCCTTCATATGTGCCGTGGTCGAGGTGAAGAGCGACCGGAACGGTAATTCCGAGAGATTCGTCCATAGCCTTTACCATAGCGGCAACGGTGCCGAAACCTGTCATGTACTTGCCTGCACCCTCGGAAACGCCGAGGATAACGGGGCTGTTAAGCTCCTGAGCGGTAAGAAGGATAGCCTTTGTCCACTCGAGGTTGTTGATGTTGAACTGACCGACAGCATAGTGACCGGCCTTAGCCTTTTTAAGCATTTCTGCAGCATTTACCAATGCCATTGTAATCACGCTCCGTATTTTTAAAATTTCCGGCATGACGCGCACGCCTTACTCTTACATTATACAGCATATCGCAAAAAAGATAAAGGGGTTTTTATTATTTTAATTAAAAATATTTTTTGTCCTGCGTTCATATATCCTCCGCGCTGCTCTGGTCATTCTGTATATTGCCGGGGAACTGTCCGTTATTCTGACGTCCCCTGTCCGTTCCGCCTGCGCCGCGCATTCCGCCGCCCATTCCGCCGGAATATGCGGTATTGCCGCTGCTGTTTGCATAAGTCACGGTGCTGCTCTGGGTAAATTCGCAATACTGCTGTCCGCCGGAGATCGTGGAACTGCTGTAATATCCGTGGATACTGCTGCCGCTTGCCGTACCGTCCGTATAGACCTTATATGTGCTGTTTTTAGTCAGCTTGTCGCTGCTGAATATTATACAGCTGTAGCTTTTCTCAGGCGCCATTGCAAAGAGGATATTCCCGTCGCTGTCAGTAATATATACGAGCGATCCTGCTTCCCGCGCGCTGTCGAAAAGTATGACCGCAGTATTCTGTTCGGAATTTTCCGAAGGCATTTCCAGCATATCGGAAGTTCCTGCGCCGATGAGAGTACCTCCGCTTACAGTACAGCCCCCGTTATGGTCGATAATACCGTTGCCGCCTCTTGTCGTTCCGTTTATCACAACAGTGCCTCCCTTTATATTGAGATCACCGTTGCTGTCAAGACCATCGCCCTGCGCGGTAACATAAAGCGTACCGCCGCTGATATTGAGCGCGCCTGTTTCATTTCCGCTGCTGCCGTCCTGAGAGTTTTCATTCCCCGTTGTCTGTGGAGCCTGTCCGTCAGGCATCTGAGGAGCCTGTCCGTCCGGCGTCTGAGGAGCCTGTCCGTCCGGCATCTGTGGTGCCTGTCCGTCCGGCATCTGAGGCATCTGCTGCGAATCATCTCCGGAGTTTTCGCCGCTGTGCATATCGGGTCTTTGCATTCTGCCGCCGAAATTCATATTTCCGTCGCGTCCGCCGAATCCGCTGCCGTCATTGCCGCCCGAACAGTTCACTCCGTCGTCGGACGCCGTGATATCCGCTGTGCCGCCTGTTATATTTATATTAACAGCCTCAAGACCCTCATAGGATTGTGATACCGTAATATTGCCGCCGCTGATATTTATTGTATCGTCGGCATGGACTCCGTCGTCGCCTGATGCAGCCTTTATCGTGCCGCCGCTTATGCTTATATTTCCGTTTGCATGGAGGGAATCGTCCGCTGAATCTATCGTGAATGTTCCGCCTGAGATAGTCAAGTCACAGCCTGCCTTCAGTCCCTTTGCGCTTTCTTCACTGCTGCTGTCAGTCTGCTTGTTATTGCCAAAGGGCATCTGCTGAACCTCATCCGTCTTTGCCTCGCCTGCGCCGCTGCCGCTGGTAATGGTCACATTTCCGCTCTTTACCGAAAGATTCTTTTCCGCCTGAACCGCATCATTTGCTGAGGTTATAGTAATATCCGCATTTTCTATATAGATATGTCCCTTGTCGTCATCGTCGGTATCCGAATATGTCGATCGCAGACCGTCACCCTCAGCTTTGACATTGATAGTGCCGCCGCTGATATGCAGATTATCCTTTCCGGTAATGCCATGATGACCCGCAGCAACATCTATATTTCCGCCTGTGATGATAAGCGTATCCTTGGAGGTTATGCCGTTGTCGGTCCCTGCATTGACAGTCAGCTTTCCTTCGCCCAGGATCGTAAGGTCATCCTGCGCATATATTGCCGCATCAGGCGCGTCGGAATCATCGCTTTCCTGAGCCTTTCCCTCTGTAACAGTATTTACGGTATCCTTTTCAAGAACGATAATGGTTTTTCCGCATTTCTGAGAATAAATTGCGGCGCCGGTATCGCCTGTTATATCCGCATTGCTGAGAATAAGCTTTACGGTATCGTCTTTGCCTGCATTGATCACGATCTGACCCTTGCTGAGCTTTCCGCTTATCAGATATGTTCCTCCGGAAGAAACGGTGATCTTTCCGTTTTCAGCCTTTGCGCCGTTTCCCTCAACGGAGGCGCTTTCCCCGTTGAGATCGATCTTTACGGTTTCGCTGTCATTGTATGAGGAATCGCTGTCCTCGCTTGTCACGCTGACGGTAGATTCCGCCTTACTGCTCTGTCCGATAACAATACTCTGTGAAGAAGAAGTTTCCTTGCTTTCATTTCCGCAGCCGGAGATCATTCCTGCAGCAACAGCCGCGCAAAGCAGAGAAACGATCATTGCCTTTCTTGATATATGAATACGCATAAGCTTGTCCTCCTTGTTTTATATGACTAAATTATAATCCCGATATAATAAACATTTATTATCCTGCTGTAACATAATTATAAATTTAAGCTTGATTTTTTTAAAGGGATATTCTCAGGACAACACAAAAACTTTCCGAAAATCAGAAAGTTCCCGTGAAGAATCTTTCAGAGATCAAATAAAGGCAACACCGCACAAAGACCGCATTACGGCTTAGCACCACATCTGTTGCGCCCGAAGGAAGTGCCCTTGGGGTACTCTTTTTCCGTCATTCTGCACAAAACTCGCTTGATAACCGTCAGGTTCATCTGTGGCACTATCTTTGTGCGGTATTGCCTAAATAATTGTTTTCATCTATTATTATACTGAATCAACAGGTAAAAGGGAATACAAAAAACAGCCGCAAAGCGATTTGATGGCGCTTTGTGCTCTCTCACCGGGCGGCTGAGCGAACGTTTATTAAAATCCGAAAAAATAATCGCCTGCGGCGATTGAATAAGGTTCGGATTTATGATATAATATATAATATAATAATAAAAATGACAGGCAAAATAAAAATGTATTTTCTCAGGAGATGACATTATGGATTTCAAACTTGAAAAATGGCAGGCAAATTATATTGATGATTTTATGAACGCAACAGACGATCCGCACCTCTCGGACAATCTTTGCGAAACCCTTCCTTATCCTATGGACATTGCCTTTGCTCATGAATACATACGCGAACGTATGTTCAACAGTGAGGAGCGCCAGATATGCCGCGCTGTCGTGATCGACGGACACGCCGTCGGCAGCGTTGACGTCGTATTCGGCACAGGAGTTTATGCAAAGGGCGGAGAGCTGACCATATGGCTTGCAAAGCCCTATCGTTTACAGGGGCTTGGCGCTGAAGTCATACGCGCTATCTGCGATCATGTTTTCAAAGAATACGATATTATCCGTATCGAGGCTCACCCGTATGTAAGCCATGTTGTAGCTGCCGCCGCTCTGAGCAAGGCAGGTTTCTCGCTCGAAGGCACGATCCGCAGCGCGATCTTCAAAAACGACCGTATGTATGATTATGATGTTTATGCTCTGATAAAGGAGTGATCCGTTTTTCGCCTATGCGGAAAAGCATATATACCAATCCCAAATAAACATACCCGGCTTATATAATGATATTCAAGGACCGCAAAAAAAGCAGTCCTTTTTTGTTCTCTCAAAGCTCCACAACCGGACAGCCCTTGCTGTGATAGCAGCAGATCTCGTCCTCAGCAGCGATGCGGACAGTTGACATATCATACTTCTTGAAGTGTTCCTCTGCCTGTTCTTCACTGTCGCTCAGGACAAGCGCCAGCATCGCCATCACCAACGGTGCAGATGTTGCGAGTGTTTCAGCTCGTCCTGGTCACTCTGATACAGCGATCACACTCAGAATGTACACCCATGCAAATGAAGAAAGCATCCGCAAAGCAGGCGACACCGTCCGAAACTTATTGAAAAAAGAATCATAATATACAAAAGGCTGCCCTCTGTCAAAGGAGAGCAGCCGATTTTGATTGTACTATAAAAAATAGCTATTTTTCTTAATCAGGACTTCAAGCGCCGTTATTCATCAAGCTTTTGAAATTCATCAAGCCTGAGCTCACGCTTCAATTCTTCTTCTGTCGGCAGATAGGTATAGTATTTTGACGCAAATATCTGGTCCGGCAGGGTGTATTTTACAATCCGTCCATATCCTGAAAACATTTTCAATACAAGTATTCACCTTACTTCCCGGTTCATCGGGCAGATCGGGATTGATAAGTTTTGGTCAAGACCTATTTTTCGTCCGTCTGTCGTGATTTTCAGCATATTATCTGTTGACGGGTCAACCTGACGATAATGTATTTTTTCTGCCCTTTGGGAAAGTGCGTCAACCAATTCTTTCTGTACCTCTGACGGCTCAACGGCAACATTGTGTATCTCACACTCAGGTATGCCGGGGAGGTCAAGCGTTTCGGCAGTCTGAATATCCGCACATTCCTTGAACATAGCCATAAGCTCAGGCAGATTGAAGAATTTTGAAAATCTTGTTTTTGCTCTGTAAGAGTTTCCTTCGGGAGTAAAGCCCGTCTTGCTGTTCTAAAGTATCCGCCCAATAACCCCGCGCCATGCCGAATTGAAGAAACCATGGTAAAATAAACTCCGAATAGAAATACTCCAATGAAGTGAAACAGAGT
>CACYWT010000010.1 GCA_902778175.1 uncultured Ruminococcus sp.
GTTGCAAAATTTCCTAATACATACAATCTTGCAATGTTAATTTGGAAGCTGCCAAAACCAAGTTTTCTTTTTGAATGATTTGATATTCAGATTCTTTTTAGCATCATTTAATGTTCTATTGCCAATATTCCTGTAACTTGCCTGTTGCTGAATTATCTTTTGCTGTTTTGGAGTTCCATCGGAAAGAAACTCCATTAAAAACTTTTCCGCTTGTTCCACTTTTGAAACACTGCCAGTACCATTAAGAAGATCATCAATAGAAATATTGTATTTTCCAATAAATCGAAAACCTGTTTCCTTGTTAAGTTCAAAAGCAATAGGCTCTCCCTCCGGTGCAAGGCTGCTCTTAACTTGTGCCATTACTCTGACAGTGGGATTATCCTTTATCCTGCCTACAAGCAATACACTTCTTGCGGATGCAGGAATATCTATTGAGCCAAGACCTCTATAAGAAGATTTCATTCCAATCGCTTTGTTAAGGTGACCGATAAGAACGACAGCACACTGTTGTCTTTGTGCGACTTCCGCTAAGTGTTTCATGATAGGTCTTATCTCATTGGCTCGGTGCATATCAACACTTGCTCCTATGTACGCCTGTAATGGATCAAGTATAACCAGTTTTGCTTTTGTTTCAATAATTGCCTGTTCAAGTCTTTCATCAGTGAATGATAATTCGCTTGTGCTTTCGTCAATAACCGTTATTCTCTTATAATCTGCATCAGCTGCAATCAATCTTGGTTTTACAGTATCAGCGAGTCCATCTTCTGCTGTCTGATAGATTATGTTGATCGGCTCAGTTTTAATTTCGCTTTCAGGCAGTTTATCACCTTTTGACAACATAGCATTTTAATTTCGCTTTCAGGCAGTTTATCACCTTTTGACAACATAGCAGCGAGATTGAGTATAAGAGTAGTTTTGCCCTCGCCCGGATCACCCTGAATAATTGTTATCTTGCCGTAGGGGATATACGGATACCAAAGCCATTTAACCTCTGTTGCTTCTACATCAGCCATGTTTATCAGTTTTAATTCCGGCTTGTTACTCATTCGTTTTGTACCTCCGGTTTCTTGCCAGCATCAGAATCAGCCTGTAAGTCAATCCATTCCATCAGCTTGTCAGTTGCGATGAGCCACTTTTTACCGACACGAAAGCTCGGAAAACCCTTTGTGCGTATGAGCTTGTAGCAGAACGGCAGCGAGATACCCATTGCTTCTGCTAATTCGTGCGGTGTGAGCAACTGCGGCAGATTTTTGATTTCTTCCCTGTTAAGCATAAAAACACTCCTTTATCTTTTGATTATCTAAATCATAATATAATTAGTTTTATATTCTGATTTAATAACAGTTTATCACAAGTAATGTCATTTGTCAATCAAAATTTTAATATTTTATTCTTTTGATTTTAATTTTATTGAAATTTGCTTTTTTATCCTGTATAATAAGAGTAATCAATACTTTAGGAGTATCGAAATGAATAAGTATAAGTTTTACATCAGAGATAATAAAGAATATTTTGAAATATGGAAAGACGGCTGTTTATCAGAACAAAGGGAAAGTTATGTGACATATTCCCTGTGTGATTTTATTACTAATCACGAAACAGATTTTACCGATATTTTCTATTGGATAAAGCAAAACTGTGACTATATTAAGAGCTTGGTCGAACACGAAGGTGATCCGCAGTATGAGCCGCATCCATGTCCCCACAGTCTGATGTCCTTTGGCAATATCTTTTGGTTCTATTATGATGCGATAGACTGTCTTTTTGAAAAAGCTTCTCTTGACAGCTATGATGAAAATACATGGATAATATACGGCTATGACGAAATAGAGAAATCAGGAACTATTGCCGAGATAGAGAATTTGTTTTCACTTTCACACCGATATATCTATAATTCAATAGAGGGGAAAGAGGAGAGTATTGATACTCCTATTATTGACCGGACACTTGATACCGGAATTGAAAACATTGACGGTGTGTTGTGTAAAGTCTTATATCCAAATAATATCGGCGATATTCTTTACTTCCTGATGTACTATCTGATCGGCAAGGATATTTCATATAAGGTCTGCAAACGCTGCGAAAAGCCGTTTCCATGTTTTATCAACAAGCACACAAAATTCTGTGACAGGTACGATTCTGTATTAAAACAGACCTGTCGAGAAATGGGACTCAATTATTCAGAACATGACACATATATTGATAAGAATACAGCCAAAACAAGAGATTCATTATTGAAAATCTTTGACTCCGCATATTCAAAACAGAGAAGAAAACTGAAAGCCAAGCTGATCGACAAAAGCGACTTCAAAATATGGTCGGCAAAAGCAAGAAAAATGAGGGATAGGTGCATCAATTTCGAGATCTCATTTGATGATTTTGTTCAATGGTTAGAGGAAAACGAAGATAACTATCAGGAAGAAGAATAACTATTTGTAATGACTGAATAGATTGACAACAGATTAATTGGGACTTTAAGTCCCACATAGACAGGAAAATGCCGTGTCTCCCGAAACTAAATCAGGGAAACACGGCTGAAATATTTTTTCAACGCCCTCTTCATTTTATATTCATTTGAAGCGATTTACACCCTTCTTCATTTAACCTTTCATATTCCTCCCTTGTAAAAAAATCCTTATATCTGATCTCGAACATCTTATCCACATTGCATATGTCCGGTCGGAAAGAATATATATCACACATGTTGTCTTCCGTTAAATGAATACAAACACCATTTCCGGCATCAAATTCTTTCAGTTCCGGAACCTTGTCAATATTTCTGCAGCACAAACCGCACCTTGAACATCTGAACATCTTGATTCTTCCTTCAGAAAATCACACTGCTCCTTCCAGTTTCTCTCTTGTTACTTCAACTATCTTTTCGGATTCGGGGGTAAGATTTCCGTCATCATCCAATATCGGTGTATCCAATATTGATTTGATAGCACCTGCCATAGCCATAGCTTCTGCTACTGTCTTTTTTTCTTCATAACTGAACTCTCTGAAATCCGTTCCACGCCTTTTGATGATCTCGCTCATTTCGTAGATCAGAGGCTCAAATACTGCATTCAAGGAAAGAAGAAATCTTTTAAACATATTTGCTCTTTTTCTTATGCCCATACATAAAGAAGATGCAGCATCCATTTCTTCCTCGAATTCCCGCGCTTTGGCAAGATTTGAATAGGCTTGATGTTTATTTGCAGAGGCCTTGGCTCCTACAACAAAGCCTAATACAGCTAATGCAGGTCCAGCAACGAGACCACCCAAAACCATTGCGCCCCCTGCCATTCCCAGACCGCCGACCGCTAAAGATCCACCGCCAAAAAAGGCAAGCGTAGCATTTGTTGCCGCTACACCGCTCAAAGACGCAATAGCGGTTCCTGTAGACGCTGCGGCAAGCGTTCCGGCAGCTCCATAGGCGCCAAATGCAGTTAAAGCTCCCGCCAACGCACCCGACGCTAATCCACCCACCATTGAGGTTGCCATAGATTGAAGCTCTTTTAGTTCTGTAAAACTCTTCTTATCAAGAACCATTTTCTGCAGTTCATTCAGGCCTGTGGATTCTGTCAATTCTACGTGGTTCAATTTTTCAAATTCTGCAACAAACGGCCTAACGCTATTATCCAGAATACCGATCTTGCAGGTACCAAGCTTGTCTATAGCTTTGCCACAGTTATTCCGGCACGTTTTTATTTTCTCAGATGCCCTTTCTATAATACGCTCGGCATATTCATTTGTCTCGTTCGCATCCTTCTGATCAACACCGGCTTTTATTGATTTTCCGACTCCCAAAGCTGCAGCTCCGGCAGCTATTCCTATAAAAAGAAAAGGTATAGGCATATCAGTTCCTCCTTTATCACATTGTCAACTCATCGATCGTTAGCTTTATATCCGAAAGCATCGTTTTAATTTCCGAATCGATCTTCTTTTTTCTTAAACTGTCTTCAGGAAAGGTTGAATCAAGCCACTCCTTTTGCTTTACCAAAGCAAGGATTGTATCCGCTGTATCAACCATTTCCTGATACACCTCCGGCTTGATCTCCCACTTTTCAACGAGATAATTAACTATTTCACGTTCGTTTTCAGAATAATCCGTATCTGCGTATCCAAGATCAACAAGGTTCCATATAATTTTGGCAAGTGTTGAGTCATCTTTTTTGAATCCTAACCATCCAAAGCCTACCTCCTTATCAAGTTCTTTACTGATTATCACATTCAAAGTACTTTCATGATTATTCGCTAACCCTTTACAGTTATCTATAGCATACTTCTTATCATCTTCATCTATCTTTATTTTTCTGCATATTTTATCAAAAAACTTCTTCTCGCTGTTTGACACCTCTCCATCTGACATCATAAAGAGATAATACAGCATTGCTTCTTTAGCCTGATCCGATACATACATTTCAATATTCCTCCTAAATCTTAAAAGTAGCTCCTGATATCATTTTCGTATTAAAATCATCCATACTTGAAAAGGATACCTGTCCGCCAAATCTTTTGGTTACGGTATTTGCACTCTCGATAAACAAGTCAACATCACCTATTGCAAGAGCATATTTTATTCCGGAAAAGGAATCCCTGAACACATCCATAGAATCTATAAGGTATTGGCTGATCATCTCTTCCATTTCCGCCCGATATTCGCGGATCATTTTTATATGCTCCTCACAGGCTTTTTCAATTATCTCCCGTTCTGCTTTTGCAAGTTTTGCTTCTTTAAGGGAACCCACCAAAATACCGTATGTTGCCGAAGACAATGCATATCCGACCATACCGCCTATTAAACCTCCTACTATAGGGATAGGAATTACCGCTTGTCCTATTGCAGCAAACATTGCAGATGAGAGCATGCCTGTCCCTTGCTCTCCTAATGTTTCCAGGCACTCGACTCCATCAATTTCACCCTTAAAATATCTTGTCAGAGTTTTTGTTGCTGAAACAGCAACCGCAACTACAGTCCCGGCAACATTGGTTTTAGATAACGTCCTGATATAAGTTGATTTAGAATTCTGCATAGCCCCTTTCAAGGCAGATCCTGCAAAACCAGTGCCGTATCCTGCCGCAGCGGTCGTCGCAGTATCCTTAGCAACATTCTTGATCGCCTCCTCCGGTTCAATTTCACCCTTACACAAAGAAACCAGATTTTTAACAATAGAAACACTTCCCCCGATAATTGCTGATGTCTTAGCCGTTTCGATTCCGGCTCTATGAGCGATTTTCGCAACATCCATTGCGGTAGACAGTCCCGGATGCTGTCTTGCAAAAAGTGCCTCCTTGCTTGATACCGTGCTCTTTCTCAGGTTCTTTTTGATTTTTTCAAGTTTATCGATTTTTTCCTGAATCTTAGCGGCCTGTTCTGTATTTCCCGCCGCCTTCTGATTCTCCAGCTGTCTGGATAATTTGTCTATTTCTGTATTTGCCTCCTGAATGATCTTATCATATTGATCTTTGGGCACAACTATATCTACATCATTATCCAGATACTTTTCAAACTTTTTTGATTGAAGCTTTCTGAGCGCGCGCGCCGCTGACCCTTCACCGGTGGAATCATTTTCCGAAGCGCCCAAAAACTTCATCTGAGCTCCCGAACCATCGATTATATTTCCGTTCTCATCTATCATAACAGTATCGTATAAAGGATCATTTACTCTTCCGATATCGTCTGTTCTTGTCTTCCTTGCGGGATCACCGTTTATGATGTTCTCGGCATTTGTGCGCGCTACATCCTTGATTTCAGCGGCATATCCGGCCTGCTGATGTGTGTTCTGGAACTTGTAGTCTGGATTTACTTTCTCTTGGGATATTTGTTTTAGTCCCTTTGCAAGAGTTTTACCCGTTTCATTATCTTGTCCTGAATACGCAACATAATGTTGCTTTACAGCTGACCCGTATCTCTGAACTGTTTCGTAAGAAGCACCTGCAACACCTGCGTTCAGAAGATCTTCACTTTGTTGTTTTTTCTTTTCTTTTTCGTCCATATCTTAACACCGCCTTTGTTCGGTTTTTCGCTTCAGGAAAAAACATATTTTTATCATCGCTATGATTTCAATACAGTTAAATATGATAATATCATACCACAATTTTTATAGTATGTCGATATATTATACCGAATTATTGATAATTTTTTGTGATATTATCAGCCTCCTTCTTTATATCATCAATAAGCACCTGCGGCGAAAGCACCCGCACCCAACTTCCCTGGCTGAGCAGGTACATAATGATCCCCCTGCCGTAATTGACTTCTGCTGTGATAATACTCTTACCACCGTCCTTTTCAATCACCTTTGCTGTCGGCAGTCGGTCAAGTATAGCCTGCACAGACAGGCCGGTAAACTCAAAGGTTATCTTCATCATATTGCCGGGAAACATAAATTGATTTTTCTCGCGAAGCTCTCCTTCGTCAAAATAGTATTTTTTGTCAAGCTGAATTTTCTCACGGTGTTCGGTGATGCTTTTGATCCTGTCGATACGGAAATGCTTTGCGATATGGTTTTCCGTTTCCACATCATAAGCCAAAAGATAGAAATAATATTCGCTGAACATTATCGCCGAAGGTATCAGCCTGCGCACCACCTCGCTTCTGTCCATTTTGATGTAACTAACGGATATGCAGCTTTTGTTTTCAATACACTGTATAAGCCGCCATAGATTAGAGATAACGCTTTCGCAATCCGACCGCACCGGATGATAATGATATACTTCCTTACGGATAATGCTTTCAAAGCTTTGCCTGTCCTCCGTCGTGGTAAACTTTTTCAGCTTACTGAGTATTGTCAGAAGCTCTTCTTTGTTAAGACTTCTCGAACCTAAAACGATTTTAGCTAATGCAAATAGCTCCTGATTTTTAAGAAATTCATCACTTTTCAGAATATAGGCTTTTTCCTTGTGTGAATAGATAACTTCTGAGTTTTGCATTAGCTCACGGTTTTCTGCCAGAAAATCCTGTATTTTTCCGATGTCACGACTTACGGTGCGTGAAGATATTCCGTATTTTTCAGCTATTGCCTTATTGCTGACCGCTTCACCCCTGAGCAGACGATAGAATATTTCCAGTGTTCTGTCGGATATTTCATTTTCCATTGTTATCACCTTGTTTCTGTTCTTTTATAACATTATACATCATCAAGCGGACATATAGCTGTCTGTTCAAAAAATGTTTACAAACAAAACAGGACTCCCATTTCACTATGGAAGTCCTGATCTTCTTTGCTTGTTCTCTTTATTTGGTCGCAATTTGGTCGCAAATTTTATAGTCAATACCTTAAAACCCGCATAAACACTGGCTTTATTTATCCAAACTCTTCATCGTCGGGAAAAGAAGAACATCCCTGATAGCCGGAGAATCAGTAAGAAGCATGACCATTCTGTCAATACCATAACCGATACCTCCTGTGGGAGGCATACCGATCTCAAGAGCATTAAGGAAATCCTCATCAGTATGATTCGCTTCCTCATCACCCTGAGCAAGAAGTTCTTCCTGTGCCTTGAAACGCTCGCGCTGGTCAATAGGATCATTAAGCTCACTGTAGGCATTAGCCATCTCCCAGCCGTTCATAAAGAACTCGAAACGCTCAACATAATCCGGATTACCCGGCTTTCTCTTCGTCAGAGGTGAAATCTCTACCGGATGATCCATAAGGAATGTCGGCTGAATGAGATGCTCTTCAACAAAATTCTCAAAGAAAAGATTGAGAATATCCCCTTTCTTGTGATGGGGTTCGTATTCTACGCCCTTTTCATCGGCAATTTTACGAGCCTGTTCCAGATCCTTTATTTCGTTGAAATCAACACCTGCATATTTCTTTACGGCGTCGATCATCGTGATCCTCTCAAACGGCTTTCCAAGATCAATTTCAATACCATTGTAAACGATCTTTGTCGTTCCAAGTACTTCCTGGGCAACATAACGGTAAAGATTCTCCGTCAGATCCATCATACCGTTATAGTCAGTATATGCCTGATAAAGCTCCATCAGCGTAAATTCCGGATTGTGACGGGTATCAAGACCTTCGTTGCGGAATACTCTGCCGATCTCATATACTCTCTCAAGTCCGCCTACTATAAGACGCTTCAGATAAAGCTCAAGCGAAATACGAAGCTTGAGATCCTCATCAAGTGCGTTGAAATGCGTTTCAAACGGTCTTGCAGCCGCGCCGCCTGCATTGGAAACGAGCATCGGAGTTTCTACTTCCATAAAGCCCTGTGCATCAAGAAAACGACGGATTGTGCTTATGATCTTGCTGCGCTTGATAAAGGTATCCTTTACCTCACTGTTCATGATAAGATCAACATAACGCTGACGATAACGGGTATCGGTATCTGTCAGACCGTGGAACTTTTCCGGCAGCGGCAGAAGAGATTTTGAAAGAAGTCTTACCGCCTGCGCATGAATACTGACCTCACCGGTCTGCGTCCTGAATACAAAGCCCTTTACCTCAACAATATCGCCTACGTCCCAGCGCTTGAGTATCGCATATTCCTCTTCCCCGAGATCATCCCTCTTTGCGAATACCTGCACCTTGCCGCTTTTGTCATGGATATCTGTAAAAGCGACCTTGCCCTTGACGCGCTTGGACATAATACGTCCTGCAATACATACGTTCTTATTTTCAAATTCTTCATAATTCTCAGCGATCTCGCTGCACATTGTATCACGGTCAGATGTCGTGATCTCAAAAGGATCCCTGCCCATATCCCTGAGAATTTTAAGTTTATCATAGCGCGCCTTTACGGGATCGCTTGATATCTGTATCTGATTTATATTTTCAGCCATTATTCCTTATCCTTTCTTCTGATTTAATACATCACATAGTTATTTCAAGGATCACAAATTCCGATTCACCGCCGGGAGTTTCAACTTTTACGACCTCACCGACAGATTTATCAAGAAGAGCCATTCCAACGGGCGATTCATCTGAGATTTTCCCGTGGAAAGGATCAGCCTCGCTTGATCCTACGATCTGATAGGAAACGTCCTCGTCAAATTCACGGTCATGCACCTTAACAGTAGAACCGATATGAACCTTTTCGTTATTAATCTCGCTTTCGTCTATTACCTCAACATTACGGAGTATCGTTTCCAGTTCCTTGATCCTTGCTTCAAGTTTCGCCTGGTCGTTTTTAGCCTCATCATATTCGCTGTTCTCGGAAAGGTCGCCCTGCGCGCGTGCAGACTGGAGATTTTCAGCTATTTCCTTACGCTTTACGGTTTTGAGTTCGTTAAGCTCGGATTCATATCTTTTTTTACCCTCTGCTGTCAGTTTGATTTTTGTTACCTTATCAGCCATTTATATTAACCACCTTTTCTGCCTTCCGGCAGTTTAATATTTTTCCATAACTACTATTATATTGTTTATATCTTTCCGTGTCAAGACAAAAACTGCAATTACACTTACTCTGAATTACCGTTTTTGCAAAAAATGATATAAAAACGGCGGTGACTGTACACCGCCGCTGATATCATATCAAAGGTTTTACTACATCATAGGGATAAATCCTGATATCCTCTTTTGCAAGGGCAAACTGTACGGTATCGTACATTCTCAGATCGACTCCGCTGAATTCAAAGGCTTCTATCCAGTCATAGGAGAAACTGACTACCATACTGCCGTCCTCGACAGCATGGCATATACCCTTGAAAACCACCTTGCCGTCAAGACCGATATCGGTATATGTCGGCATATCCTGATATCTTTTTATTATCATTTCCTCTCCCCTTATTTCCGGCAGAGAAAGCTCGCAGTAATAGGATTTTCCGACTTCGGGATCAATATCGCGTGACATCCATGTCCCGACAAACGAACCTATTCCCGTCTGTCCTTTTACCGTTGTCCTATTATTGAATTCGTTTATAATTTCTTCAACAAGCAGTTTCATATTCCATTCTCCATATATAATGCTCAAAGGCGGCAGAGTGATCTCAACACAAATATCTATATTATAATTTATCATATCCCGGCTCAAAAATCAACCTTTTATCAGAACTTAATGTAATTTCACTTCCACAGAACGATAAGCTGCACATACGAAAAGAGCGTTCCGTATAAACGAAACGCTCAGATCATACTAATCCGGAATCAGGGATTATTCCTGCTCCTCTTTCATTTTAGCGAAACAATCGCTGCAGTATACAGGGCGATCCTCACGCGGCTTGAAGGGAACTCTTGCTTCCTTTCCGCAGGACGCGCAAATACCCGTGAACATTTCACGCTCGGGTCTCTGTGCATTCTTTCTTGCGCTGCGGCAAGCTTTGCATCTCTGCGGCTCGTTTTCAAAGCCCTTGGAAGCATAAAATTCCTGCTCACCGGCAGTAAACACGAATTCGGCACCGCATTCCTTGCAAACTAAAGTCTTATCCTCGTACATTTGTTCTACCTCGCTTTGGTATTTATAAATTTTCGCCCTAAGGACGGAATTGCACCGCCACCTTTGAGATAAGTCAACGCTCTCCTACATAAGCTACATGGGCATATCTGACAGAGATAAATTATGATTTATATTCCTTCAGTTTCTTTCGTACCCTCTGCATTGCGTTATCACACGCCTTTACA
Organism: uncultured Ruminococcus sp.; assembly: GCA_902778175.1. Lineage (GTDB taxonomy): Bacteria > Bacillota > Clostridia > Oscillospirales > Acutalibacteraceae > UBA1213. The sequence goes on from CACYWT010000010.1 coordinate 10,554, forward strand.
CTGATACCGAGTATTCCGGCTATTTCCTCATATGTATTTCCGTCTATAAATAAAGCCAACACCTGCTTTTCCATACGGGAAAGTCTGTTTTGTGCAAGCTCCATTATTTCCTTTACCTCTTCTCCCGCAAGCAAAGCATTTTCCGGCTCCGTCAGGGCATCAGAGGGCTGATCAAGCTGCTCTTCCAAAGATATTGCTGTATTGTTGATCCTGTTTTTCGAGTTATTTGCTGCTCTTACAGCTGAAACAAGACGATTGCGGATACATACGGTCGCATAAGTACGAAACGATGCTCCTTTTTCTTCAGAATAGGTACTCACTGCCGTATGAAGGGCAATCAGACCTTCCTGAAAAAGATCCTCTGCTTCAATCCCCATTTGATACAAGTCAGACGACCTGTTTCTGATAACAACGATATAGCGTACAGATAATTCACCGAATGCGTCCGGTATACCGCTCTGATACTGTCTGACAAGCTCTTCATCGCTCATCAGTTCATATTTTTCGGATGTTTCGGGCTGCTGCATTTACACACCTCTTAATTAACTGTACTGTATAATCATACACTATTTCCCTACCAAAGTCAATTATTTTCAGGCAAAAAAAGAAAAAACAGCCAAACTTTGGAACATTGCTGTAAAATCAGAATTGCGTTTTGTACACTTTTACCCTTAAATATCATTTTATTATACTATAATGACGAATAATGCAAAAAATAAGATTTTTGGTGAAATAATGTTTCTTTTTTGACATCTTAATAGCAGTTATAACCAAATCCGTAATTTTTATTTGTTCAAATCGCCAAAACTCAGTTTTGCCGTTCCTTGATTATTGAAGGATAGAGCTGAATGAGTTATAATTTTAGTGATAGATTTATATATAGTAAACTGTTATGAGGAAAATAAAATGGTCGTAAATATAAACAGTATGGGACTTTTCGGCATGGATGCCTTTCACGTCGGGGTCGAAACCGATATTTCAAGAGGTATCCCGGCATTTGATATCGTGGGACTTCCGGACGCGTCGATCAAGGAAGCCCGTGACCGTGTGCGCTCTGCGATACGCAACTGCGGATTCGGTTTTCCCGTCGGAAGAATAATCGTCAATCTTTCTCCGGCGGATATAAAAAAGGTCGGATCGTTTTACGATCTGCCGATACTCGTTTCTCTGCTGCTGGCGTCCGGCGCAATAGACGGCGATTTCAAAGACTGCGCCTTTATCGGGGAGGTTTCGCTCAGCGGAGAGATCCGTCCTGCTGACGGAGTTCTGCCCATGGCGATAGGCGCAAAGGAAAATGGCTGCAAATATTTCTTTGTTCCTGCCGTCAATGCAAAGGAAGGCGCAGTAGTAAAAGGTCTTGATATCATACCTGTCGAAAACGTCACGCAGCTGATAAGACATCTTAAAGGAAAAGAAACGATACCGGCAGAAAAAGCGGATCTCAGCACATCAGCCGTACACAGATACGGAATTGATTTTTCCGATGTCAAGGGACAGTTTGAAGCCAAGCGCGCGCTGGAGATCGCCGCCTGCGGAGGGCACAACGTCCTGCTTATCGGCAGTCCCGGAACGGGAAAATCAATGCTTGCAAAAAGAATGCCGACTATCCTGCCCGATATGACATTCGAGGAAATGATCGAAACCTCAAAGATTCATTCAATCGCAGGAGTCATGCCGCACAATACTTCACTCATCAGAGAAAGACCTTTCCGCAGTCCGCATCATACGGTATCACCTGCCGGGCTTACCGGAGGAGGCTCTATCCCCCACCCGGGAGAAATATCCCTCGCTCACAACGGAGTTCTTTTTCTCGATGAGCTTCCGGAATTCAACCGCAATACAATGGAGATCCTTCGCCAGCCGATCGAGGACGGAAGAGTGACAATATCCCGCGTCAACGCAACGCTGAGTTACCCCTGCTCAATAATGCTTATTGCCGCAATGAACCCCTGTCCGTGCGGTTATTTCGGACACCCGACAAAGAAATGCACCTGCTCACCGAAAGCCGTCGCACAGTATCTTGCAAAGGTATCGGGACCTTTGCTCGACAGACTTGATCTTCATGTTGAAGTTCCTCCCGTGGAATTCGGTGATCTTTCGTCATCAGATAGCGCAGAATCCTCGTCAGAAATAAAAAAGCGTGTTGACAGAGTGAGAAAGCTGCAGACCGATCGTTTCAGAGGAACAAATATAACCTGCAACGCCCGTATTACTCCTGCGCTGCTTAACAAGGTCTGTCCGCTTGACGATAAGGCAAGAGAAACCATGCGCCGTTCTTTTGACAGCATGGGGCTTTCAGCACGAGCATACGACCGCATACTGAAAGTTGCAAGAACAATAGCTGATATTGATGATTCAGAGATAATCCGCCAGGAGCATATCTTTGAAGCAATACAGTACAGGAGCCTCGACAGCAAGTACTGGAAAGGCTGAACAGTCTTTTTTACAATTCATTCACGTTGTCATAAATCCTCCTGCATTGTTTTACAAACGACCGACATTGTATAAACATGATTATTGAATTTTATTGATCACAGTATTATAATATATATCAGAAAATAACAAAAGGAGTTGTTTTTCATGAGAAAAGGTTTAATGAAAAGAATCACCTCAGTCGCTATGGCTGCATTGATGCTCACAGGCGTTTCTGTAATGTCAGCAGGATCAGTTTCAGCAGTCGGAACAACTAAAACATCACAAACAAATATCGAGATCCCGTTCAACGGTTCAGGCACCACTCTGGAATCAAACAAGACATATAAGCTTCCTGCACTGATCTCCGGTCTTACAGGAACAAAATACGAGGTTTCCGTCAGCAACAACAGGATCGCCAAGGTAAAAAACGGTGAGATCACCACCAACGGAACAGGTTCTCTTACCGTTACGGTAACCTTAGCAAACGGAATTAAGCTTTCAAAGACATTCACTGTTGTAAAGCCCGAGGTTCAGATCAATGTCAGCACAGACGTTGTTCTTCTCAAGCCCGGTCAGAAAAAGGCACTTCAGGCTATCGTTTCCCAGAGCAAGGGCAAGCTCACATGGAGTTCTACTGACAGCAAAGTAGTTTCCGTTGACCAGAACGGCAGGCTCACAGCCAAAAAAGACGGTATCGCTACCGTCACGGTAAAAACAACAACCGGCAAAACCGCAAGCGTAAAGATCCGTGTCGGTGAAGGTATTCCGGTCGAAGCTGTACGTCTTAATGCGACAAAACAGACTATCGAAGTCGGTCAGTCATTCCAGATCCATGCCGTAACAGTTCCTGCAAATGCAACAGACAATTCCCTCAAATGCACGACCACTGATGCTAAAGTCGCATCAGTTTCATACGGCAAGGTCACAGGCAGATCCGCAGGTACAGCTTATATCACCGTAAAGAGCGCAAACGGTAAGAGCAGTGTTTGCACCGTAACCGTTGTTGATCCCGTTCCCGTTACAAAGGTAAATATCAACAAAACAAACGTCACGCTGCACGTCGGTGAAAAATTCCAGCTCCACGCATCAGCCGCTCCCGAAAATGCAACAAACAAGGCTCTGAAATGCACAACAAGCAATTCTTCTGTTGCCTCTGTTTCCTACGGCAAGATCACTGCTGAATCGGTCGGTACCGCAAAGATAACAGTAACGAGCAGCAACGGAAAAACCGCTGTATGTACAGTAAAAGTAATAAAATAAGCCTCCTCATTGGCGGTGTCCTTCGCGGACACTGCCTTTTTTATGCAAAAAAATATACCGCCGTCCCGAAAATGAACGGCGGTATTGCTTTGATCAGAACCAGTTTGTAAGGTTGTAATAGAGTTCCTCGTATCTTCTTGCGGAACGGTTCCATGAGTAATCCATTCTCATGCCGCGCTGCGCGATCTCATACCAGCGGTCGCGCTGGGTGAAGTATACGGTCTTTGCATAGTTTATGGAATCCATCATCTCATCAGCATTATAGTTTGCAAACGAGAAACCTGTACCCGTATTGTCATACCAGTTATAGGGCTGTACGGTATCTCTCAGACCGCCTGTTTCACGGACGATCGGTACGGTACCGTAGCGCAGTGCGATGAGCTGAGTAAGTCCGCAGGGCTCGAAGCGCGAAGGCATCAGCATCGCATCAGCAGCAGCATAAAGCTTATGAGCGCGGTTATCCGAATAATAGATATTAGCCGAAACTCTCTCCGGATATTTGTACTGATAATACTTGAATGTATTTTCATACTGCTGATCGCCGGTACCGATAATAACGAACTGTGTATGCTCGTCGGTAATACGCTCTATAGCATAGTTTACAAGATCAAGTCCCTTCTGGTCGGTCAGACGGGAAATGATACCCAGCATGAATTTATTGTCATCTACCGGAAGACCAAGCTCCTGCTGCAGTCCGCGCTTATTGAGAACCTTTTTGTCCGGCAGGCTTTCAGCTGTATAATGCTCGTATATCTGGATATCATGCTCCGGATTATAAACATTATAGTCAATACCGTTTACGATACCGCAAAGCGAATGGTTCTTGCTGCGCATAAGTCCGTCCAGACCCTCGCCGTAATACGGCATCTGTATCTCTCCGGCATATGTATCACTTACAGTAGTAACATAATCCGAGAATACGATACCGACCTTGAGCATATTGCCGTCCTTGTAGTATTCCATATTCTGCGGCGAGAATACATATTCCGGGAAAGCCGTCAGATAGCGGAAGAGCTTGAGATCCCATATACCCTGGAATTTCAGGTTATGTATCGTCATGATAGTCTTTATGCCCCAGAAGAAACCGTTATCCTTGAACAGTGTTTTGAGGAATACCGGAACCAGAGCTGCCTGCCAGTCATGGCAGTGTATGATATCGGGCTTGAAATCAATTACCGGCAGTATAGCAAGAGCAGCCTTGCTGAAATAGGTGAATTTTTCAATATCCCATTTGATCTCGCCATAGGGGCTGTCGCCGCCGAAATAGCCTTCGTTGTCGATAAAGTAATATTTGATGCCCTCATGCTCATACATCATTATACCGACATATTTATGCTCCTGGATATGACCGAGATCCATATAGAAACTGGTTACATACTGAAAATGCTGTCTGTATTCCCACGGAATACACATATATTTAGGGATAACAACTCTGACGTCGAATTCATCCTTGTTTATCATTTTCGGCAGAGCGCCTACAACATCTGCAAGACCGCCTGTCTTTACAAAAGGATAACATTCGGACGCAACAAATAATATTCTTCTCATATAGTTAGTTCCTCCTGATTTCAGATTGAATCACCCTTACCGCAATATTTCAATAAGGGAAATATACTATGCCTATGTTATAATTATAATCCAAATTGACAAATTATTCAATACATATTTTATGAAAATCAATATTTTTTTGCTTAATTTTTGTTATGAATCAATATATTATGCAGCAAAAAATCATATTCTGAACAAAAAACGGGGACGTCCTCCTTGAAAGGACGCCCCTTTGATTTGTATTATCTGCTATTCGCAGCGGTTAATTAAAAGCCCTGCATTATCATCTGCTCCTGCCGCCGCCGTGATGGCTGCTGCTGTGACCGCCGCCTCCACCGCCGCCGTGACTGCCTCCGCTGCTGGATTCTATCTTGACCTTCGTCGTATATTCTCTTACGAAAACATCCTCGGAATTGTTAAGGCGTATACGATTCTTTGACGTATAGCCCGAGGCATTATAGCTCTCACGGAACTGATATTTATTCCTGACCCTTGAGCCAAAAGTGAAAAAGGCTATTACACCGACAATGATCGAGATAATTATAAAAATAATGAAATGATTATAATAGATCGGCGATTCAAATATCCTGTCAAATTCGGTAAAATGATATTTTCCGGATTCTGCGACCTTATAGTGCAGACCGTTTACAATACCTGCGTTTTTATAAAAAACAAGGTCTTTCAGGAATATTTCAACAGCCTGCTTTACATTTGATTTGTAAATCGTACTGCCGTTTGTGGGAAGGTAATCGTACATATGGTCGAACATACGTTCAATACGGTTATCGCTGCTGTCAAAATCATCAAGATCAGGATACCAGAAATATGCATCGCGGTATGTGTCGATATAGTCATATGCAGAACCGGGACCGCCGCCCTCAAAATCAAGGTAGAGACCTATCGAATCATCTCCGTCCTTATTTCCGAACAGCTTTTCAAGAGAAACACCGACAAACTCCCTTGTGTCGGCTTTGTCACGATAATAGCCGCCGATATAGACCATAACGCCCATACCGATATTTTTTGAAGTATCCTCCACCATTTTAAATATCTCCTTGCGCATATTCTCGTCAAAGAGCTCAGCTTCATCATAAAAAAATGCTTTTTCGCTGCGGTAATCCTTATTCTGTGCAAGTGCCTGATCCACGCTCATTTCCTTGTACACGCCCTTATGCGGAAGAAATGCTATATCAGGATTGTTGTTTCCCGACTCATCCTGTTCAGGATCAGGAAAGAATACATTATAGTTTTTTTCTACTTCATCTATGAAGTAGAATACAGCATCCCTGATATCCTCCTGATAAAGGTCTGAAGTCACAAGCCTTGAGCGGACATTATATGCAGTATTAAACTCATCAAGAATACCGATATTATATTCGGTACATAAGTCGCAAACTTCACTGTCACCATCAAGGTCAATGTACAAGGCTATACACTGATTCCCTGACTCACTGAAAAGCTCCTCTTTCGCTTTATCGAGAAAATCATGGACTCCCGCATCATCGCGGATATATCCGCCGATATAAACGAGGATAGCAGTATCTATGCTTTCTGCTTCTTCTTTTATCTTATTATAAATTTCCTTACGGATATTTTCATCAGCAAGGGATTCCGATTCATCTCTGAAATATGCCTTTTTGCTCTTATAATTGGGAGAAGTTTTGACTGCCGTAGCGACAGATACTTCACGGTATGTATTGGGATGAACCAGTTTTGCAGGAGTTTTAGCAAAAGCTGTAATTCCGGATAATACTGTCAATATGGCAAGCAGCAGCGGAAGGATCAGAAGTTTTCTTTTCATCAGAACAACCCTCCTATGAAATATCCGAGAATGAGCGCTATAACAAAGAAAAGCAGACCCATTCCTATCTGACCGAAAACAAGCTTTTTCTTGTCTATCGGAAGTTCTCCGGAGATCTTGCCTGTCTGTCCGTTTATTGCATATTCCCAGAGCTTGCCCTTATAATCAAATGTCATGAACCATACGGGCAAAAGCATATAGTGCCAGCGCAGACTGCTCACTTTATTATCGTATTTCTTACCTGATACAGAGGAATAATGACAGGTAGCATCTACCTCCTTACAGCTGTTCCTGAACATTCTATCATAAATGCGGGGATACATTTCTTCTTTTTCTACATCATATTTATCGGCATAGAATCCGCTGAGATATGCCATATTGAAATCCTTTGCCGCGGTATAATCGAAAGGCTCAATTGCTTCCATCAGGGAATCCTCGATCTTTCTTGATCCGTCTCCGGGAACGCCGTCATATTCGATCGTCATATCGCGCACAATGTCATAAATTTTAGTATTGGTATAGCGGTAGCTTCCGCTCGACCATGATCTTACGACTTTACCCTGACCGGTAAAATGCATTTTATTTACCGCATCTGCCACCCAGAACGGAACATAAAGACCCGTCATTTTTTCGATCTGTTTTTTTGATTTCAGATCCTTCGGCACGAATAATTTTTTACCTGCCCAGTCATTGAAATATTCCTCTGCTTTTTCCCTGTCGAATCCGAACGGAAGAACCTTTGACGGCTTGAACACGCCGTCCACTCTGCCTTTAAGGATAACGGGATTATGGCAGTAATAGCAGAAAGAAGCGGCGGTATTCACATCTGCAACTATCTGCGCGCCGCAGCCCGGGCACTGATACAGGCGAGTATTCTCGGAAAACTCGTCCATATCTCTTTGCTGATCGTCTGTAGGTTCCTCTTCCTTCGGCATTTCATGTTTTTGCCTTTCGTATTCAAGAACCTGCTGAGCATAGTTCAGAACTTCGCTTTCGGTAAACGATCCGTTACAATACTCGCAGCAGAATTTCTGACTTTCGGGATCAAACTGCAGATTCGCGCCGCAATTAGGGCAGTCATAGGTTTTAGCGTCCACAAAAACACCTCACTTTTATTATCATTTTCGTTATTCAAACCGAACAATACCATACTCCGATTATACTATATTCCTATCCCCTATGTCAACCTGCCCGCATCAGCAAGGACAGTTCCGGCACTGTTTCCGTTTGTATACACGCCCTTTGCCGACAGAGCAGCAGCTCCATACAAAAAAGTTCCTCCGGATCAGCAGTCAGGCTGTTCCGGAGGAAACTGAAAATCTGATTATTTTATTACTCTTACGCGGATAACACCGTCAATAGCAGCGATCTTGTCTGCTGCTGCAGCATCAATATCATTTGCAGTATCAATGATGGTATATGCATAATCCTTCTTTGATTTGCTGTCCATGCTTTCAATATTGTTGCCTGTTTCTGACAAAGCAGCGGTAACTGTTGTAAGAATAGCAGGAACATTCTTATGGATAACGCAAACACGCTCCTTGCCTGCGCGGGCCATTGATACAGCAGGAAGTGTAACGGAATTCCTGATATTGCCGTTTTCAAGATAATCCTTGATCTCCTCGGCAGCCATTTCTGCACAGTTGTCCTCGGATTCAGGTGTGGACGCTCCGAGATGAGGAGTTACGATAACACCCTTCTTGTCAAGGATATCATCAGTTGCAAAGTCAGTAGTATAAGCTGCAACCTTGCCGCTCTCGATAGCTGCAAGCACATCAGCAGCAACCACGAGGTCTGCGCGTGAGTAGTTCATGATGCGCACGCCGTCTTTCATCTTGGCAATGTTTGCGGCATTGATAACGCCCTTTGTTTCGGGTGTGAGCGGAACATGAACAGTGATATAATCACTCTCTGCAAATATATCGTCAAGAGTAACAACGTGTCTTACCTTATGTGAGATCCTCAGAGCATTGTCAACCGAAAGGAACGGATCGTATCCGATAACATTCATGCCGAGAGCTACTGCAGCATTTGCAACAAGTATACCGATAGCGCCCAGTCCTACAACACCGAGGGTCTTGCCCTTCAGCTCGGGACCTACAAACTGGCTCTTGCCCTTCTCGACCATCTTTCCTACAGCGTCGCCGTTGCCTTTAAGCGTCTTAGCCCACTCGATACCGCCTACAACATCACGGCTGCTGATGAGCATTGCAGTAAGAACAAGCTCTTTAACTGCATTTGCATTTGCACCGGGAGTATTGAATACAACAATACCCTTCTCTGCGCATTTGTCAAGCGGAATATTGTTTACGCCTGCGCCTGCTCTTGCGATAGCAAGAAGGCTTTCCGGCATTTCCATATCATGCATTGCTGCGCTGCGCACGAGGATAGCATCGGGATTCTGAACATCATCAGCTACAGCATAGTTATCGCCAAGCTTTGAAAGACCTGCTGCCGAGATCTTATTCAGTGTCTGTATATTAAACATTTCAATCACCTTTTATATTTTATGTTTCTGATCCGTTATATGATCATGAATTTCTTGCTTCAAATTCGCCCATGAACTTAACAAGCTTTTCTACACCCTCAACAGGCATAGCATTGTAGATAGACGCTCTCATGCCGCCTACTGATCTGTGACCCTTGATATTAACAAAGTCATTTTCCGCAGCTTCCTTGACGAATTTAGCATCAAGCTCCTCGTTGCCTGTGATGAACGGAACATTCATAAGAGATCTGTCCTCGGGAACTACCGTACCCTTGAAAAGCTTTGAGTTGTCGAGGAAGTTATAGAGGATAGAAGCCTTCTTCTCGTTGATCTTCTTCATATTTTCAAGACCGCCGATATCGTTCTTGATCCACTCAAGCACGAGCTTGGCAATATAGATCGTATAGCAGGGCGGAGTATTGAACATGGAACCGTTGTCTGCGTGTGTCTGGAAGTTGAGCATTGTGGGAGTGATATCCATAGCATGACCGATAAGATCATCACGGATAATAACGATCGTTACGCCTGCAGGAGCCATATTCTTCTGTGCGCCTGCATAGAGGATACCGAACTTTGATACGTCGATCGGCTCAGAAAGTATGCAGGAAGAAATATCCGCAACGAGCGGAACATCTCCTGTATCGGGGAGCTCATGATAAACTGTACCGTAAATAGTATTGTTCATGCAGATATAGAAATAGTCTGCATCTTTTGTGAAAGTATCGGGATCAAGCTTGGGGATATAAGAGAAAGTCTTATCCTTTGAAGACGCTACAACATTAGCCTGAATGTATCTTGCAGCCTCTTTCTGAGCCTTTGTAGCCCACTGACCTGTAAGAACATAATCAGCTTTTCCGCTGCCTGTGCCGAGGTTCATCGGGATAGCGGCAAACTGTGTTGACGCACCGCCCTGAAGGAACAGTACCTTATAGTTATCGGGGATATTCATTACCTCACGGAGAAGAGCCTCCGCACCCTCGATGATCGTTCCGTATATCTTGCTGCGGTGTGACATTTCCATTACTGACTGACCGCTGCCCTCATAATCGAGCATTTCTGCGGCTGCTTTTTCCAGTACTGACTGCGGCAGCATAGAAGGACCTGCCGAAAAATTGTAAACTCTTTTCATTTTTATGCCTCCATTATACTTTTTGCATTCAAAACGGAATATTCCGCCCATCATGCAATGATACCATAATATTATAATTCATATTGCCTCATAAGTCAATTGTAACCGTTAATTTTTTTAATATTTCCTGCAAAAAGAAAGTATGCCGCAGCACATTATCTGCGCCATGGCATACTATAGTATCATACCTCGGGCTTTTGTGCCTTTTTACGGTAGATTTTGGCAAGATCGGGCTTATCCATATCTTCATAAAGAGCAGCAAGGTCGTCATACTGGGACGCAAGCTCCTCAATATATTCATAAGCGTCATCTCCTGCGAGCTTTTCATATATTTCCGCCGCTTTAAGATAATACTGTTCGGCATCCTCGAAATCCTTTACGCAGGAATATGCATATCCTATATCATTATAAGCGGAAGCAATATCATCTTTATAGCCCCTGAGAATTTCCTCATTTGCACTGCTGTTTTCCTCAATAAGCTTATCATATATGCTGATGATCTTTTCGTAATGTTCGATCGCTGCAGTATAGTTTTCCTTACCGCTTTCAGCCTTTGCGATACAGTCATAGCAATAGGCTACATCTTCAGAATATTTCCTGTTCTTTTCCGAAAGCCTGCTATATATCTCAAGCGATTTTTCATATTGTTTCTGGGCTTCATCATAATTACTGCGGAAAAAGAACGTATCACCGATATTCCCGTATTCATCTGCAAGCAGCTCCATATGCTCGTCAGTGCCGTCCGAGGCAAGCTCGCTGTACAGCTCACAGGCAAGAGAAGCCATATCGTAAGCGCTGTCATATTTTTCAAGAGAGGCATTTATACTGCCGAGAGCGCTGCTGCACTCGGCAAAGCTGCTGCGATACTTGTCAGGCTCCTCCTTGTACAGTGCCGAAAGTATATCATGAGCTCTTGTACATAGCTTTTCTGCGGCTTTCGGTTCATCATTTTCATTCAGTTCCTCAGCCTTGACAAGAAGCCGCTGTGCAAGCTCCGGGCTGTCCGGTTCTTCAAGCTCTTTTTTATATTTCAGAAACTCAAACATACGCTCACTTCCTGATTCAGAATCATTTTCACCTTTATTTTATATTATGTTCGGTCCGATGTCAAGAATAATGAGAGTATAAAACTCATCATTTTGTATATTTCCCTTTCCTTGCGCCGAATGATTTAAAAAAACCGCTCAGCTTAATGCCGGTGACGATATTTTTCATATCACCGCAGCACGGACATTTGCCCGGATACATCATACCATACTGACAATCCGTATGCAGAAGATGGATCCCATATTCTTTATTTATACACTGACGGCAGACATTTCCGCCGAATTGTTTTCTTATTTTTTTAATATTAATCATACTGAATTACCTGCCTGATATTTTGTTTGAACTTTCTGAGTCATAGTATATAACCAGTCAATATTATACACTGTTACGGATATTTTTTCAACGAGAACATGACTCACTGCAGTGATTCCGGGATTGTATGAATATTTTTGTTTTTAAGTATTGACATAAAGGAAAAATGGTGCTAAAATACATTCAAATTCAATACTAAACCGTTGAAGCGGAGATAACGGCAGTAATGACTTCACAGAGAGCCGGGGAGGCTGAGAGCCCGGTAAGAAACAAATTGTCAAATGGACCGCTGAGGGCGCAGTCAAACGGAGCTTTTCCGGAGTATTCTGCGACGCCGAAGGCAGGCGTAAACTGCCGGGGATATGCTGGTATCCCGCTAAGCGCACGGGTCAGACCGTGAATCAAGGTGGCACCGCGAATTTGCAAATTCGTCCTTGACATAGATCATTTCTATGTCAGGGACTATTTTTTTACCCGAGGAGGAAAAAACATGAAAATCAGACCGACTATCGAAGAGATCAGAGAGATCGCCGCAACAGGAAAATATGACGTTGTCCCCGTTAGCTGTGAGCTGTTTTCCGATTTCATCACACCGATCGAGGCAATGAGGATTCTGAAAAATACATCAGATCACTGCTTTATGCTGGAATCGGCTCAGGCAGACGATAAATGGGGACGCTACACCTTCCTCGGACTGGAACCGAAAATGGAGATAACCTGCAGGGACGGCGATCTGAAAGCCGGAAATACAAGGATCAGAACAGATGACCCCTCAGCCTTCCTCAGAAAACTGCTTTCGGATTACAAAAGTCCGCGTTTTGATTATCTTCCTCCCTTTACCGGAGGTCTTACAGGATATTTTTCATATGATTATCTTACATACAGCGAACCGAGCGTGAAATGCGACGCAGAAGATAACGAAGCCTTCAAGGACGTCGATCTTATGCTTTTCGACAAGCTTATCGCATTTGACAATGTCCGTCAGAAGCTTATTCTTATCGTCAATATGCGTCTTGAGGATATTGCGGCAAACTATGAAAATGCAGTAAATGAGCTTTCACGTCTTTCTGCTCTGCTCAGATTCGGCAGCAAGAAACAGGAAGCTCCCGGAAGGCTCCTCGGTGAGGTCACTCCCCTTTTCAGCAGGGAACAGTATTGTTCTATGGTGGAAAAAGCAAAGAATTATATCCGCGAGGGCGATATCTTCCAGATAGTTCTTTCAAACAGGCTCAGCGCACCCTTCGAGGGCAGCCTGCTCAATACCTACCGTGTTCTCAGAACGATCAATCCTTCGCCTTATATGTTCTATTTTTCAGGAACAGACGTCGAGGTGGCTGGCGCATCTCCCGAAACCCTTGTAAAGCTTGAGGACGGAGTGCTGCATACATTTCCGCTTGCAGGCACTCGTCCCAGAGGAAAAAACGACGAAGAGGACAAGGCGCTTGAAGCAGAACTGCTCGCGGACGAAAAAGAGCTTGCCGAACATAATATGCTTGTTGATCTCGGAAGAAATGATCTCGGAAAGATCAGCCGTTTCGGTACGGTAGAGGTCGAAAAGCTCCATTCGACAGAAAGATTCTCCCATGTAATGCATATCGGATCAACCGTAAGAGGTATTATTCGCGAGGACAAGGACGCTCTTGACGCAATAGAAGCCGTTCTTCCGGCAGGAACTCTTTCCGGTGCGCCGAAAATAAGAGCCTGCCAGCTTATCGGTGAACTTGAAAACAATAAAAGAGGTATCTACGGCGGCGCGATAGGTTATATCGACTTTGCAGGAAATATGGATACCTGCATTGCAATACGCATCGCCTATAAGAAAAACGGAAAGGTATTCGTAAGATCCGGCGCAGGTATCGTTGCGGATTCCGACCCCGAAAAGGAATATCAGGAATGTATAAACAAAGCAAAAGCAGCAGTCAGAGCGCTTGAGCTTGCACAGGAGGCGGAATTATGATTTTACTGATTGATAATTACGACAGCTTTTCCTATAACCTTTATCAGCTGATCGGAAGCATAGAACCGGATATAAAGGTAATACGCAATGACGAAATGACAGTTGATGAAATAAGAAAGCTTGCTCCGGACAGAATTATCCTCTCTCCGGGTCCCGGCAGACCTGAAAACGCAGGGATCATCACCGATGTCGTAAAGGAGCTTGGCGCGGAGATACCGATACTCGGAGTATGTCTGGGACATCAGGCTATATGTCAGGCTTTCGGCGGAACGATAACCTACGCTTCACAGCTTATGCACGGAAAACAGTCCGACGCACATCTTGATACCGACAGCCTGCTTTTCAGAGGCTGCGGCAAAACCACTCCCGTGGCACGATATCATTCCCTTGCCGCGGACAGCGAAAGCCTTCCAGAATGTCTGACAGTTACGGCGAGGACAGACGACGGAGAAATAATGGCAGTACAGCATAAGCAGTACCCGATTTACGGAGTACAGTTCCATCCCGAATCCATTATGACTCCCGAAGGAATGAAAATGATAGAAAACTTTATCAGGCAACAATAATAATTTATATTACGAAAGGAACGACCCGAAATGATCAAGGAAGCAATCGTCAAAATAGTAAGCAAGGAGGATCTCACCTATAACGAGGCTTATACCGTAATGAATGAGATCATGAGCGGAGAAACCACTCCCACACAGAACGCTGCTTTTCTCGCAGCTCTTTCCACAAAAAGCGCAAAAGCCGAAACTACTGCGGAGATCGCAGGCTGCGCCGCAGCAATGAGAGATCATGCCACAAAAGTTGATACCGGAATGGATATACTTGAGATCGTCGGCACCGGCGGTGACAATGCCCACAGTTTCAATATTTCCACGACCTCGGCACTTGTTGCCGCAGCAGGCGGTGTAAAGGTGGCAAAGCACGGAAACAGAGCCGCTTCCTCAAAATGCGGTACGGCAGACTGTCTTGAGGCGCTTGGAGTCAATATAAATCAAAGCCCTGAAAGATGCAAAGAGCTTCTCAGCGAAGTCGGTATGTGTTTCTTCTTTGCACAGAAATACCATATGTCAATGAAATATGTGGGCGCTATCCGCAGAGAGCTGGGGTTCCGCACGGTATTCAATATCCTCGGTCCTCTCACCAATCCCGCATCGCCCAGAATGCAGCTGCTCGGAGTATATGACGAATATCTTGTCGAACCGCTGGCTCAGGTACTTATCGAGCTTGGAGTAAAAAGAGGCATGGCCGTATACGGTACGGATAAGCTTGACGAAATATCCCTCAGCTCACCGACAAAGATATGCGAGATCAAGGACGGCTGGTTCAAGACCTATACCGTCACCCCCGAACAGTTCGGACTTGAACGCTGCACCAAGGACGAGCTAAAGGGCGGTACCCCACAGGAAAATGCCGCTATAACCCGTAATATCCTTAACGGAGAAAAGGGCGCGCACCGCAATGCCGTTTTAATGAATTCAGGCGCAGCTCTCTATATCGCAGGCAAGGCAGGCAGTATGCAGGACGGAATAAATCTTGCAGCGGAGCTTATTGATTCAGGCAAGGCTGCTCAGACGCTTGTAAAATTCATCGAAGTAAGCAACCGACCGGAGGATAAATAATGAACATTCTCGATCAGCTTGCACAGCACGCAAGACGCCGCTGTGAGATATACAAAAGCAAAATGCCGCTCAGTCAGCTGAGATCTGCCGTTTATTCCATGCCGAAGGGGGACGGAGCTTTTGAAAAAGCCCTGAGAAAGCCCGGACTTTCATTTATTTGCGAATGTAAGAAGGCTTCTCCCTCAAAGGGGATAATCGCGGAGGATTTTCCTTATCTGAAAATAGCGCAGGAATATGAAAATGCAGGAGCAGACTGCATCTCCGTTCTGACAGAACCTGAATGGTTCCTCGGCAGCGACGAATACCTCAGGGAAATAGCTGAAAAAGTTTCCATTCCCTGCATCAGAAAGGATTTCACAACAGACGAATATATGATATATCAGGCAAGACTTCTCGGCGCATCTGCTGTGCTGCTTATCTGCGCTATACTTGAAAAGAAACAGCTTGAGGAATATATCGCTCTGAGCGATGAGCTGGGGCTTTCCGCTCTTGTCGAGGCGCATGACGAAAACGAACTGATGACCGCGCTTGAGTGCGGAGCAAGGATAATCGGAGTGAATAACCGCGATCTCCGTGATTTCTCAGTCGATACGTCAAACAGCCGCAGACTCAGGGAAAGGGTATCCTCCGACGTCGTTTTCGTTTCCGAAAGCGGTATAAAAACAGCAGACGATATCAGACTTCTGAGAGAAGCCGGGATCGACGCCGTTCTGATAGGTGAAACTCTTATGAAGGCAAAGGACAAAAAGCAAAAGCTGCGTGAACTGAAAGGATTATTATGATAAGGGTAAAAATGTGTGGTCTTACAAGAGCGCAGGATATTTATGCCGCTAATGAAATAAAGCCCTATTATATCGGCTTTGTTTTTGCAGAGAAAAGCAAAAGATATGTTTCTTTCGCACAGGCTGAAAAGCTGAAAAATATGCTTGATAAAAATATAAAGGCTGTCGGGGTTTTCGTTGACGAGGATTTCGATAATGTTGTTTCTCTGCTTTCGGCAGGAACAATAGATATCGCCCAGCTTCACGGCAACGAAAGTGAGGATTATATCATCAGGCTAAAAGCCATAACCGGCAGACCCGTGATAAAGGCGTTCCGCATAAAAACAAAGGACGATATAAATGCCGCAAACGAAAGCCCTGCCGATATGATCCTGACAGACGCCGGCGCAGGCGACGGGAGGGTATTCGACTGGTCGCTGCTGAATACGCTCACAAGACCCTATTTTCTTGCTGGGGGGCTTGACGTGAGCAATATATCTGATGTAAAATTAAATCCGTACCTGTTTGCGCTTGATGTCAGTTCAGGTATCGAAACAAACGGGTACAAGGATAAGAAAAAAATGGCGGCATTCATGGATGCCGTAAGAAAGGAAGAAATATCATGACAAACCCCAACGGACGTTTCGGCGTCCATGGCGGACAGTACATTCCCGAAACGCTGATGAATGCCGTAAACGAGCTTGAACAGGCATATAACCGCTATAAAAATGACCCTCAGTTCTGCAGTGAGCTTGAAACCCTTTTCAATGAATATGCAAACAGACCTTCAAGACTTTATTACGCGGAAAATATGACAAAGGATCTCGGCGGAGCTAAGATCTATCTCAAGCGTGAGGATCTTAATCATACCGGCGCGCATAAGATCAACAATGTTCTCGGTCAGGCACTTCTTGCTAAGAAAATGGGCAAGAAAAGACTTATCGCAGAAACAGGCGCAGGTCAGCACGGTGTTGCAACTGCTACCGCTGCGGCTCTGATGGGCATGGAATGTGTCGTATTCATGGGCGAAGAGGATACAAAAAGACAGGCTCTCAATGTTTACAGAATGAAGCTTCTCGGCGCAGACGTAATACCCGTGACAAGCGGTACAGCGACACTCAAGGACGCCGTTTCTGAGGCAATGAGAGAATGGACAAAAAGAATAGACGATACGCATTACTGCCTCGGATCAGTTATGGGTCCTCACCCGTTCCCCACTATCGTCCGCGATTTTCAGGCTGTCATTTCAAAGGAGATCAGACAGCAGATGCTTGAAAAGGAAGGCAGGCTCCCCGACGCCGTAATCGC
Source organism: uncultured Ruminococcus sp. (assembly GCA_902778175.1). Taxonomy (GTDB): domain Bacteria; phylum Bacillota; class Clostridia; order Oscillospirales; family Acutalibacteraceae; genus UBA1213. The sequence continues at coordinate 28,205 of CACYWT010000010.1, forward strand.
CTGCGTAGGCGGCGGGTCCAATGCCATAGGCAGTTTCTATCACTTCATAGAGGACAAGCAAGTAAAGCTCATCGGCTGCGAAGCCGCAGGCAGAGGAGTTGATACCTTTGAAACCGCCGCGACTATCACGACCGGCAAGCTTGGTATTTTCCACGGAATGAAATCATATTTCTGTCAGGACGATATGGGACAGATCGCGCCCGTATATTCGATCTCGGCTGGTCTTGATTACCCCGGAGTAGGCCCCGAACACGCATGGCTGTATGATACCGGCAGGGCTGAGTATACCGCAATAACCGACGACGAAGCAGTCGAAGCCTTTGAATATCTTTCAAAAACAGAGGGCATTATCCCGGCAATAGAATCCGCCCATGCCATTGCCTATGCTATGAAGCTTGCTCCGACTCTCGGCAGGGACAAGATCATTGCTGTGACCGTTTCGGGCAGAGGAGATAAGGACTGCGCTGCCATTGCGCGCTATAAAGGGGAGAATATTTATGACTAAGATTAATCAGGCTTTTGCAAACGGAAAGGCTTTCATTCCGTTCATAACCTGCGGCGATCCCGATCTCAGAACGACTGCCGAAGTTGTAAGGGCTGCCGCAGCAAACGGCGCCGACCTTATTGAACTGGGGATACCGTTTTCCGATCCGACTGCCGAGGGACCCGTCATTCAGGGGGCAAATATCCGTGCGCTGAAAGGCGGAGTAAATACAGATAAGGTTTTCGGTCTTGTAAGAGAGCTTCGCAGGGATATTACGATCCCGATGGTATTCATGACATATGCCAATGTTGTATTCTCCTACGGCTCCGACAGATTCATACGCACCTGCGCCGAAGTCGGTATAGACGGACTTGTCCTGCCGGATATTCCCTTTGAGGAAAAAGAAGAATTCATTGAATACTGCCATAAATATGACGTTGCTCTTATTTCGCTTATCGCGCCCACGTCCGAAAACCGCATAGGAATGATTGCAAAGGAAGCGGAGGGCTTTATATACATTGTATCAAGTCTTGGCGTGACCGGCACAAGAAATAAAATAGGGACCGACATTTCCTCGATCGTAAGCGTCATCAGGGAAAACACTGATATTCCCTGCGCTGTCGGATTCGGTATTTCCACACCGCAGCAGGCTCATGATATGGCTGCTGTTTCCGACGGAGCAATAGTCGGCTCGGCTATCATAAGGATAATAGAGCAGTACGGCAAAAACTCCGCGCCCTATGTCGGTGAATATGTCCGCAGTATGAAAGAGGCTCTTTAAGGCAACACCTCACAAAGAACGCCTTACGGCTTAGCACCACATATGCTGCGCCCGAAGGAAGTGCCCTTGGGGTACTCTTTTTCCGTCATTCTGCACAAAACTCGCTTGATAACCGTCAGGTTAACTGCGCTCGTTTTGCACCTTCTGACGAAAAAATTAGCGGCGCATCTGCGGCACTATCTTTGTGCGGTATTGCCTTAAAAACAGAAATAACAAATCAACCGCTGTTCCGTTAAAAGAACAAGCGGTTGTTTTTATTGCCATAAGACGATAAAGAGATTCTGTTTTTTCAGATATCAGCCTTTCATGAAAATAAACAAGCTTGTCATGAAATCGGGAGCCATATCATATACTGCATGACCGTAGCCTGTATATATATTCATAGTGAAATCCCTTCCCGGGCATATATTTTTAGCAAGCTCATCAGTATATTCTATACCGAAAACAGCATCTTCCGTATCTCCGGCGATCAATACCGGACATCTGATACTGTCTGCCTTTCCGCTCAGATCAAAACCCTGTGCGCCCTTTGCAAGGATAACAAAGCGTTCAAGCTCCTTTTCAGTTACGGTCTTTGCAATGGAGATGAGCGCATCTTTATATTTTTCATACGTTTCCTGTGAATAGATCTTCTGTCCGAAGGAAAGATAAAGTCCTTCCCTGTCGCTGTTTCCGGCAAGACGGATCCATTCGTCAATGACGGAAAAGTTTTTTTCATCAATGCGCAGTACCGTTGATGCAACTGCAACTCTGCGGACAAGCGACGGGTTATCCGCAGCTATAGTCAAAGCGATCATACCGCCCTGTGAAGCGCCGAAAACAGAAATGTCCCTTAGTCCCAGAATATTGATCGCCTTCACGGTATCCTCAGCCATATCACTGACTTTATAAACGGGAGGAAGCTCCTGTCTGCGGTCAAAGACATAAACGGTAAAATCCTCCGTGAATCTTTCATATTGCTTTACGATCGCAGGGGCTGAAAACATTACGCTCTGAATACTTAATCCGGGAAGAATAACAAATGTTTTTTTACCATTTCCGAAACGCAGGTATTCCATTGAAAAACCGTCCGCCGAAACCTTATCTATTGTATAATCCATAATGAGTCACCCTTTAATAATTCTTCAATAAACGGTCTAATGATATCGTAATACAGGGCAATATCGTCTTTTTCTGCGCCGTGTCCTGCCGAAGCGATAATTTTATCCATTACTTTTATTCCCTTCTTTTGATCCCCGAAATAATGATACCTGCCGCTGCGAAAAGTACCGTAAAGCCTGCAAGCACAGAAAGATCAATAATATAGTGAGTGAGATCCCCTCTGAGAGATTGTGTCTGCGCAAGGAAATCATTATTCTCGACATACCAGTATGTCGGCAGAGCGTGAGCCGCTGTCAGTACCCATGAAGGCAAAAACTGAGCCGGAACGAATACTCCGCAAAGAAAGCTGCACCCGAGAGTAACAACATTTATTATTCCGGTAACGGCATTTTTCTCTTTCAGCAGGGTACTGAAAAAGAATGCCATAGCAAGCACACAGGCTGTAAAAACAAGAGAATTGATTATAAATGCCGCTCCCCGCGCAGTGAATACCGTTTCTCCCGCCATTATGCGCCCGAGGATCATAAAGAATACCCATACTGCGAGGGCATAGCTCAAACACGAAAGAATAAGATGAAGATTGTATTTTCTGAAATTCATGCTGCTCACTACCGTCCTTTTGTGTACCATGGGACTGTTGAAGCTTGAAAGCACAAGACAGATAATGAACATTATACATGACATAAGGCTGTAGGCAGCAAAATTGAAATATGACGATACCTTTGTCATCGAAGCCGTGTCCAGTTTCGTCATCATGGAAACCTCTGTTTTTCCTGCAAGAGCATCCTGCGCCTTCCGGGCAATAACATCAGGATCGGAATACTTTTCCGCAAATACCTTCAGCGCCCTCAGATAACGCTGTACCGTCATTTTGGTAAGCTCGGACGACGCTGTTCCCGGTGAGCTTATTTCCACCTGCGGAGTCTTTCCCGAAACAATATCCTTTTCAAAACCTTCCGGGATCGTGATAAGGCTGCTTATTTCACGGTAAAATAAAGCGTCCGCAACAGCCTCGTCACCGCCGTCTATATTTTTCAGTACGGCGTTTTCTTCAAGAAATGCCGTAAAGCCCTTCGACAAAACAGAATCGTTATCAAGATCAACGACCATGATATCCGGCTTTTCTGCGGTAAAGCCGGTGCTTTCGTTATTTGATCCGCTGTTGGCTGCGGAAAAGATTATCACTATCGCCGTATACAGGATTATGGTACCGATATTCCGGCGTATTACCCGCAAAAATGCATTAAAGACTGTCATATTGCTGCCTCCTTAATCCTGTGAATGAGATCAGCAGCATAACCGCAGAGAAAACCGCCAGGCTTACTGCATCTATAATGAAACGCTCTCCGCTTTCGTAATAATAAAGTGAATAAAGACCGTCCGTTATCATCGCAACGGGATTGATGCGGTTCAGAACAGGAACATTCTTGTCGATAATATTCTTCATCGTTATTCCCATCATTCCGGAGAAAAAGCATCCTGCCATGACTGCCGAAATAAGAACCGTCAGCTTTGCATTTTCGTTTATCCTTACAAGAACCGCGACAGCCACTCCAAGAGTAAGTCCTGCAAGCGATCCGAGCAGGGAAAGCAGTATTATCTGCGGAAGCTTTGTCCCGAAATCGGCGCGGACAACAAATAACAAAAGAAGATACAATATCAGCAGCCCGAAAAACTGTACGGTAAATGACGCTGAGAGCGACCCCAGAAGTCTTGATCCTCTTCGGGCAGGGCTGACAGTACATCTCTTTCCGACCGGGCTTACATTTGCCAGATTATAATTCATCAGCGTCATGGAAAGCAGTCCGCTGTACATACAAGCCATTGCGATAAGCGAATAATATTCTATCATGACAAAGCTCATATTACCGGGGCTTGTATCTTTCAGACCGGTATCCGTCCCCATCACTTTTTCCGCCTCGGCTGTGAATACTGCCTTATAATCAATATCCTTATTTCCGCTTTGCAGCTGTCTTGCGATCTCTTCCATACCGCTGTTTGTTATAAGCTTGCTTTCATTGCCGATCTCGTCAAAAACACAGCACATGACGGTTTCCTTTATACCGTCTGACATTACAGTGATTTTCGGTTCGCCGCCTGCAAAACGGACATAGCCTGTTATTTCTCCGGCACTGAGCATGGTTTTTGCCTTTTCCTCGTCGGTATAGCTTATATCAAATACTCTGTCATCACCTTCACCGAGGGTTTTCAATGTTTCGGAATAGATCATATTTGATCTGAACGAGCTGTCATCAACGACCGCGATCGGGATAGGATCGAGCTTTTCACTCTTTTCGATATTTGAAAACGCCATATTGAAAAGCAGAGCCATTATCAGCGGAAAAGCAAGCGTCCAGAATACAAGCTGTCTGTTTCCGAGCATAAGCCGCAGCGAATACTTGTAATTATGTAAAAACATCAGTCCCTCAGCTCCTTACCCGTCAGCTCAAGGAATACATCGTTCAGCGTCGGGCGCTGGGAATTTATAGTGCTGTATGATACGCCCTGTTCCCTGAGATGATCAATAAGCCGCGCTATATTATGCGTTCCGCCGTCATAGCTTACGGTTATTATGCTGTCCTCTTTAAATACGTCAGTAACATGAAGAAGCTTTCTGATCCCGTCTGTCGGATCCTTATCCGTATTTTTCAGCCCGACAGTGATCTTTTCCTCGGTTCCTGCAAGTTTCTTCAGCTCGTCGCAAGTTCCCGACGCTATTATTTTCCCCTTATCCATGATGACTATCCTGTCGCAGATCTGTTCGACCTCTTCCATATAATGAGTTGTATAGACAACAGTTGCTCCGTTATCGCGCAGTTTCATTATTCCCTCGAGAATATTGTTTCTGCTCTGCGGATCGACCGCAACGGTAGGCTCGTCAAGAAAGATCAGCTTTGGCTTATGCGCGATACCGCAGGCAATATTGAGCCTTCTCAGAAGACCGCCTGAAAGCTGTTTGGGGTAGAATTTACGGAAATCCCCGATACCTACAAGCTCCATCGCATCTTCAACACATTTCTTTCTTTCCTTCTTGCCGGTAATATACAAGCCGCAGAAATAGTCAATATTTTCGTATACGGTAAGCTCGCTGAAAACAGCCACATCCTGAAAGATAACGCCTGTATCCCTTTTCAGATCATAAGCGTCCGGCGTCATTTCCCTGCCGAAAAGCTTTATACTGCCCGAGCTGTATTTAAGCAGCGAAAGCACGGAATTGATAGTTGTGGATTTGCCGCTACCGTTCGGTCCGAGCAGACCGAATATTTCTTTTTCATAAACATCAAAGGATATCCCGTCAACAGCACGGAGCTGTTTATATTCCTTGACAAGATCCTTTACCTCGATCACCTTATCGCCCATCAGTTTTCTCCTCTCGTGTAAAATAACGATCATATATAATATAGCATATAATCAAAGAAAAATAAACCCGCTCCGTCAGAAATAAAAAACCGCAGAGATCTCTCTCTGCGGCGATGATTATTTGTCTTTTGATCCCGATGAGGAACTTCCCGAACTTGAATAGGTGTAGTAATCGTAATAATTGTAGCGTGAATATTTGGAATAGGAGCCTGATGATTTTGCACTGTAAGTACTGTAAATAGCTCCTAAGATCTTTACACCTGCGGATTCAAGGTTCTTCTTAGCCTGAACGACTATACCCTTATCGGTAGAGTTATGCTTGATAACAAATACTGCGCCGTCCATATATTTTCCGAGCGCGGCAGCGTCTGTTACAAGGAATACGGGAGGCGTATCGTAGATAACATAGTCGAACTGTTCCTCAAGCTCTGAAATAAGCTTTTTCATATTGGAGCTGGAAAGAAGCTCTGAGGGGTTCGGCGGGATAGAACCTGCAAGCAGGATGCTCATCTTTGTACCGCTTACCTTATGGAGAACAGAACTAAGCTCAACCTGTCCCTTGAGTACATTGGTAAGACCATAGGAATTCTTGTTTGATGCGATATAACGGTGAACCGTAGGTCTTCTGAGGTCGCACTCAACAAGACAAACGCTCTTGTTATAACCTGAAAGGGTAAGAGCAAGGTTTACGGAAATATTGGTTTTTCCCTCATTAGCAAGAGTAGAAGTTATCATGATATTCTTACACTTCTGTGTTGCTCTGAGGAACTCGATATTTGTACACAGCATCTTATATGCCTCGACATAATTGAACGGAGCATTTGGATCGGCTATGCTGCATAAGCTTTTTACAACGGGCTTGTCCTTTTTTGATTTCAAATTAAACATTCTTATTAAACTCCTTTGTGTCAACGGCAGGTATCAGACCAAGAAGCGGTATACCGAGTGTATTGGTGATATCGTCCTCTGTCTTGAACGTATTATTCGTAAATTCGCGGATAAAGATGATCGCAAGAGTAAGAACCAAACCGATCAGCGCGCCTATAATTGCATTTTTCGTTGCATTGGGGCTGACGGGTTTACCGTTATTATCTATCTTTGCAGGCTGTATGATATTAACCGAACCTGCCTCGACCTTATCCTTGATAATATCGGGGGCACGGGAAACAATACTTTCTATCAGGGCTTTTGCATATGAAGCATCAACATTATTGATGCTTATTCTTATAACCTGAGTGTTATCCACGCTGGAAACATTAAGGGAATTTCTCAGTTTTTCATAGGTCATTGTACTGTGCTGAGAAAAACTACCGATCAGCTTTTCATCACCAATAACCGGATCCAACACTGATGCGGATTTAATAATGATCGAATATACATCGGCAAGACTCTGAGCCGCAGTAATATCGGTATTATTGATAACCTTTGTATTTTCGTTCTTATTATTAACGATCATAACCGAATAGGCTGAATACTGTTTTTTGATAAACAGCTTTGAATACGCGAAGAAGCCTGCTGCAAAGATTGCCGTCACGAGGATCAGCGGCAGAATATTTTTCTTGAGTATACCAAGAATGACCCGCAGATCAATTTCGTTTCCTGAAGACGATTCTTCCGTTGTCCCGACAGAAGGTACCGCAGCAATCTGTTCTGTAGTTTCTTCCACACAATCAACTCCCTGTTCTATAGTATTTCACCGGTAAAACCGGACTCTGCATTTTCATACCTTAACATTATATCATCTATAAATTACCTTGTCAATTGAGTTTTATAGCAATAAAAGTCAAAAAACTCTATATATTTATGTATATTTTTTTCATCGGCGGAATGTCTGCGCTCACACAGTTAACTGAAACACAAAAGAAAAAAGAGCTGTCGCACAAAGATAAAATAAAAGCTTTGCGGCAGCTCTGTTATTTTTCAGTATTCATAAAGAAAATCCCGACAAATCAAATGCAATCAAAAAATGAATAATACAAAGCAAAAAATCCTGGCACTTTCGTGTCAGGATTTTCGCTTTGTCAACAGAGTATAAAAAAGATATTTTTGTTAACCCCTGTCGGGCTCGAACTCCTACAATTAGTTTTGTCTTTCTTTCGCAGTATTAATAGATGCTATAAGAATTTTTTTGATTTCCAGACAATCTTTCAATAAAGATGAAGCCATACTTTCATCCAGATAGTCTGATTTTTTCAAAATATGAAGCCAGTATTCAGTTTCAGCAGTTTCTTTAAGAGCAATATGCATTTTTGCAATAAAATCCGCTTTACTATTACCATACTGGGCTTCGTTAATATTTGCTCCTATTGAAGTACCGCTTCTCAGAATTTGTTTTGATAGTACGGATTCATGTTTTGTTTTTAATAAGTATCGGTGAAGCTTTACAATTCGAGCACCAAAGTCTATGGATTTTTCGATCAATATGTTTTCTTTCATAATTATCACCAACTGAATTATATCAGAAAACTATCGGATACACAACCATTATTAATTTTTAAGTCTTAAGTTTTCAGTATTCATTTAGAAAATCCTGACACG
>CACYWT010000011.1 GCA_902778175.1 uncultured Ruminococcus sp.
GGGTGCCATATATCCGTTCAGTGGGAGTAAAAATCTCCCACTGAACGACAGCAAGCCTACGGCTTGCCTTTGCTTGTTGAAAGCAAAGCTTTTAAAAATAATGCGTTATAGAGATTGAATAAGGTCCGGTTTTATGATATACTATATTGTGCTGTATTAAAAAAGGAGGAAGTTTTTGTATGTCAGGACATTCAAAATGGAGTACCATCAAAAGAAAAAAGGAAAAGACTGACGGCGCAAGAGCCAAGGTCTTTACAAAGATCGGCAGAGAGCTTGCCGTTGCTGTGCGTGAAGGCGGCGGAGCAGATCCGGCATCAAACTCAAAGCTTCGTGAGTGTATCGCAAAGGCAAAGGCTAATAATGTGCCTAATGAAAATATCGAGCGTATCATCAAAAAGGCTGCCGGAAGTGCAGACGGCGATAACTACGAAACAATAATCTACGAGGGCTACGGTCCCTGCGGAATTGCCGTTATCGTTGAAACGCTGACCGACAACCGTAACCGCACAGCCGGAGATATCCGTCATTATTTCGATAAATTCGGCGGAAACCTCGGTACACAGGGCTGCGTATCATTCATGTTCAGCAAGAAGGGTCTGCTTGTCATAGAGAAAGAGGACAATGACGAGGATAAGGTAATGGAGGACGCTCTTGAGGCAGGCGCAGCGGATTTCAATGCGGACAGCGATGATGTTTACGAGATCTATACCGAGCCTGATGATTTCGGTACTGTAATGGAAGCGCTTGCTGCCAAGGGATATGAATTTGTATCCGCTGATGTATCAGAGATACCGTCAACTTATACAAAGATCGACGATGAAGAGGCTGCTGTAAAGATGCAGAAACTTCTTGACATTCTCGAGGATAATGACGATGTCCAGAACGTATACCACAACTGGGATATGCCTGATGAGCCGGACGAGGACTGATCTCTGCAAAAGGTAATAACAGAAAAAGAGCTGATGCACGAAAATGCAGCAGCTCTTTTTGATTATGTAATGATGTGGATTCAGTCATTGCGGTATCTTGTTCTCGTCTGAGAATTGAGGTCGATCAGCTCATTGTATGCATTGTCATAATGCTCGAAGATCCGTTTGCTGTCGGATTTGTACATGATATCGTTTCCCGTGCTGCGGGAATTGTTTATCAGGCTTTTGAGCTGAGATACATCTGCAAGGGCTTCGGAGGAATATTTTTTCAGATCGTCGTCAATGTCGTTGTAGCGATCGGGTGCCTGCAGGGAAAGTACATTGCTGTAACATTCCGAAAGCTTGTCCAGTATTTCCACTGCCTCAGCCGAATCCTCGGCTTTCCGTGTATCAAGCTTTTCGTTCAGTTTTTTGTACTGCCTTGTCAGGTTGACGGCTTCGTGGATATTTCCGTTTACGTCGCTGACATAGCCGGTGACGCTCAGACCGCCGTTGAAATTGCAGCCCGAGAGGATAATGCTCATTAACGCTGCCATAATGATACAGCAGGGGATAAGAGCTTTTCTGAAATGCTTCATCAATTTACCTCCGCTCAAAGACCATAGACTGAAAGATCAACGGTTGCGTCAAGCTCATATATCTGTTCCAGAAGAACGGCGGTTCTGCCCTTGAAATAATTCATCATGGCAGCGTCTGCGGAAAGAAGTGCTTCTGTGCCGCCGCTGGAAGCTTCGCTGTTGAAACTGCTTTCTGTCTCGCTGATACTTTTGATCCATTCGTCCTGCGACTGTTCAAGCTTAGCCTGTTCCTCGGGGCGGTCGGCAAGCTTGGTATGAAGATCGTCATATACCCTGGTTGAAAGCTCCTTCCACTTCTCAGCATAGCTGATCGTGGTATTTCTCATGCTGTTGAGCGTATCGGCGGACTGCAGTTCCTGCTGATACTGAACGTCAAGAGCATTGCCGGAGAAAAGTTTGTTGAATTCCTCGTTTGAGGTAAATTCCGTTGCGGTATGATAATCCTTTACTATCTGTTCGTCGTCAAACTGATAGCCGTCAATGCTGACCTCGGCAGCCTGCGATTCGTCCGGTTCTTCCTCACCGGAATTTTCGCTGCTTTCTTCGGTCTTGCTTTCCTCGGATACTTCCGTCTTTGATTCCTCTTCTGAGCTTTCGGAGATGTCGGAGGACTGTTCCTCTTTTGATTCTTCCGCGGACGCCTCAGAGATAATTTCTTCCTTTTCTCCGGAGGAAGAAGCCTCACTGTCCGATGTCGTTGAAGCTGATGTCATTGATGTATTGCTTTCGCTTTTTGAAGCAGCGCTTGTGTTGTCGGACTTATTGTTGCAGCCGGCACAAACGCAGACAGCTGCTGCGCAAATAACGGATATAAATAATGCTTTTTTTATCATATTTTTCATGATCAACAGTCCTTTCTGTCGTAACAAATCGTTGTTCAAGGCTATTTTAGCACATTCTTTTCTGTTTTTCAATCCGAATTATCTGACAGAAACCGAAATAATTTTGAAATGAGGAAGGCTGATAAAAATTTTTTGTTACTTGTATAAGTTTTTGATATATGTTACAATGTAATAGACAAATATATCTCAGCAATGCATTATTATTGAATGTGAGTAGATGAAAATGAAAGTAAAATTAAAAAATAAACACATGAAAAGACGCAGGAATATGATAATAATACTCGTAATACTATCAATAGTGCTTACTGCGTCGATAACATATGTCAGTGTGAGTCTTTTTACCGTCCGCGTCCGTGAAAGCCGTGTCAAGATCGCGCAGGGTTCTTCGGCTCTGGCGGCGGATATCATTGACGGCGACAAGATAAATAAATGGTTATCGGACGGCGTTGACGACGAGTATAAACGTACATATACAATATTGAAACATGTGCTTGATAATACTCCCGATCTGAAATATCTTTATGTATATCAGATCAGGGAAGGCGGCTGTCATGTCGTATTCGATTTTGATGTTGATACGGTTGAAGGCTCGCATCTGGGTGATTTTATTGAGTTTGATGATACGTTTCTTACGCTGAAGGAAACGCTCCTGTCGGGCGGAAGGATAGATCCTATCGAAAGCAATGATTCCTTTGGCTGGCTGATAACAAATTACGAGCCGATATGTGATTCCTCCGGAAAATGCGTAGCCTACGCGGGCGCAGATGTTTCGATGACGTAACTGAAAAACTACATAAACAGCTTCATGAATTATATACTGATATTCTCAGGTATACTGCTTGTCATAATACTTGCAGTCGGGATATGGGTTTCTGCTGATTATCACAAGTTCAACACCCTTGAAAGAATGAAGGAGCAGCAGAAGCGCGACAAGCAGCTTATGAAGGAAATAATAGAGTCCTTTGCAAAGGTAATCGACCTTAAAGATTCCTACACTCAGGGTCATTCGATGCGTGTGGCAAAATATACGTGTATGCTGGCAAAGGAACTTGGGTGCAGTGACGATGAAGTAGAATTCTATTACAATATTGCACTTATGCATGATATCGGCAAGGTCGGTATCCCGGACGATGTTCTGAATAAGCCCGGAAAGCTTACCGATGAAGAATATGAGCTGATAAAATCCCATACCTCAAGAGGATATGAAACACTCAAAAATATCAGTCTGATGCCCGAACTTGCGACAGGAGCGCGTTCACACCATGAGCGTCCTGACGGAAAGGGATATCCCGAAGGATTAAAGGGCGAGGAGATACCGCGTGTTGCGCAGATCATTGCGGTTGCGGACTGTTTTGACGCTATGTATTCCAACAGACCATACAGAAAGCGTATGAATTTTGAGAAGGCGGTCAGCATAATCAAAGAGGTTTCCTGCACACAGCTTACATCAGATGTTGTAGATGCGTTTCTGCGGCTGGTGGAAAAGGGAGAATTCCGCGCTCCCGACGATCACGGCGGCGGAAGTACGGAGGAGATCTCGAATATCAGGAACAAGCCTGAAAAGAAGGACGAATAAAAGCATAAAGCTGCCGCATTGGAATGATGCGGCAGTCTTTTTTTACAGTACAAGCGACAGAACAAGCATTTCGCGTATTTTTTCGTAAATGCTGTCAAGGTCAGAAACAGGCAGGGGATTCATTCCCTTTCCTATCTCCACCGTGAAGGCAGGACGGCGGAATTTCTGCTCGAACCAGTCCTTGAAGCCTCCGCCGCAAGCAAGCCCCTGCGGTTCACTGAGGGTGTATCCGCTTACCTTTGACATTGCCTGAGCCATTCTCAGAGCGTCGGTTTCACGGTAATCGCCGTAATTCCAGTATATCTCCTCGCCCTGACTGTGCAGGGCTATGGCGTGAGATATGTTCCCTGCGCGGCAGTAGGACGCAATACAGCGGCTTTCAGGTTCGCTTTCGGGATATTCTCCGCCGTATTGAGTAGGCGCAGGAGCGGTTATCCCGTTTTCCTGCTCCAGAGCATGAAGCCTTTCCCAGTCTGCATCAAAATTATGGTTGATATCGACGCCCGCCGCATTTGCCTGCCAGCGCGAGGTATCACCCAGACAGCTCTGGGTCACAAGCGCATAATAATCGCCTGCCGCTCTTGCGCCGTGAAGCTGTATTTCTGTGCCGTCGGGATTAACGCAGGGCATTATCGCTACTCCGCGCATATTGAGAAATGTTCCGATCCGTATTCCGCATATGACCGAGCTGCTGCGTATCGCGGTGCATATATCGTCGGTAAGTCTGAGAAGAACGGCGCAGGTGAGCCATTCCATTCCGTGAAATCCTCCTGCTAAAAGCACCTGCTTTTTCCGGTTGCCTATACACAGAAGATCGAGAGGTCTTGCGCAGCGGCTTTCTCCGATCGTTTCACGGGAAAGAAAGGCGTTTTCCATCAGAAGACCGCCGATGTACGCTTCCCTGATCCTTCTGTCGCAGGGTGAAGATAAAAGATAATGATTCATACAGAATGTTCCTCCTTTCGTATGTAATTTAAGTATAGCTTTGAAAAGGTGCATAAACTGTCATATTCACTGCAAGAAAAATATCTTATGTGAAGGCAATATAGTTTAATTTGACGATTGACAACGAATGGCTTTTTTCGTATCATTTATAACAGGAAAGTAAGGTCAACACTGCGCAAAGAACGCCTTACGGTTTAGCTCCGCATATGCTTGCGCTTTTTCCGTTATTCTGCACAAAACCTGCTTGATAACCGTCAGGTTATTGGCTCGTTTTGCACGATCTGACGAAAAACTGACGGCGCATCTGCGGCACTATCTTTGTGCGGTATTGCCTTGGAAGATTTTTCTGAGAGGTGATCTTTACATGGCTGATGGTTCGGACATTGGCAGTTTAAGGGAATATCTTTGCAGCGGAACTCCTGCCGCGATAACATGGATCGTAATATTTTTTCTGACGGTCTGCGCGATCATTTCCTCGCTTTATGCAGGGGCGCTGAGCGGCGCGAATATGAGTACCGTCAAAAAGGGCGTTCAGGCAGGATCGTCAAAGGCTGTAAAAGCTGAAAAAATGCTTGACAACGAACGGAAATATCTCAGCGGCGCATATACTGCGGCACTACTTTGCGGCTGTGCGGTCAGCGCGGCATTATCATATCTTTTGTTTTCGTATGCGCGTTCTCTTGCATTGTCATTCATTCACGATACAGGCGTCGGTTCCGCAATAGCAGCGGTGCTGATCTTTGCTGTTGTTTTTATAATATATACGGGGCTGTTTATCCTTACTCCCGAAAAAATAGGCTTCAGACTTGCCGACAGGATAATTATTTCCGCTTCGGGACTTTTTTCTGCTGTCAGGATCTGCTTTATTCCCGTGATATTCCCGGCGTTGCTTATATCGGATATTATTTCCGTGTTTTTCGGAAAAAATACGCGGAAAGGCTCAAATCAGCTCACGGAAGATGAAATAATGCTGATGGTTGACGAAGGCGAGGAAAACGGTTTTATCGAGGGCAATACCAAGGATATGATCGAAAACGTCTTTGAATTTGACGATACGACAGTAGGTGAGATAATGACTCACCGCCGTGACGTCGTTGCCGTCAGAGATGATGCAAAAATAACAGACGTAGTGGAAACTGCAATACGCAGCGGACGTTCGCGGCTTCCTGTCTATCATGAGGATATAGATGATATCACGGGGGTAATACACGTCAAGGATCTGCTGCGCTTTGTCAGCACGAACGCACCGACAAGAAGGATCGGAAAGGATATAATCAAGGATATTGTTTTCGTTCCGGAATCAAAGCGATGCAGTGAGATGTTTGAATATATGACTTCCCACAGGATACAGATAGCTGTCGTTGTTGACGAATTCGGCGGAACGGGAGGGATCATCACGATGGAGGATCTGATCGAATCCATTGTCGGCAGCATACAGGACGAATACGACAATGAGGACGAGGATATCAAGCGTCTGGGCAAGAACCGTTTCACGGTGGACGGCGCTACTCCGCTTGATGAAATATCGGAGCTGACCGGCTGTGAGATAACGGACGAGGAGAATGATACGATAGCCGGATTCATGCTTGACAGGATAGGTCATATTCCGAAAAACAGCGAGCACCCCACGGTCAGCGTCGGGAATATCCGGTTTATTGTGCAGGAGGTTGAAAACCGCAGGATCTCCAAGGTACTCATAATAACCGGGAATAATCCGTGACCGGAAAAAATGTTCAGCTCAGAGCCGGAGAACCTTCTTTGAATGAAAGCAGATAGTTCGTTTCTCCTGATCCTGTATAAAAACTTCTGAGCGTAAAAAGAAAAACTTGCATTTTTACTTCTGATATAGTATAATCAATAAAGCGTATTTGCTGATTTGTTCCGATACCCGTCGGGATTAAATGATAAATTATTTTTTGGGAGGATTTTAAATGATTACAGCAGGCGATTTCAGAAACGGCGTAACCTTTGATATGGACGGTCAGGTTGTTACCATTATTGAGTTTCAGCACGTAAAACCCGGTAAGGGCGCAGCTTTTGTCCGTACAAAAATCAGAAATGTTATCACCGGTGCGGTGGTTGAAAAAACTTTCAACCCTAACGATAAGTTTCCGACAGCTTTCATTGAGAGAAAGGATATGGAGTATATCTACAACGACGGTGAACTCTACTACTTCATGGACAGCGAAACATATGAGCAGACTCCGATCAATGCAAGCGTTCTCGGAGATAACTTCAAGTTCGTAAAGGAAAATATGGTCTGCAAGATCATGTCATATAAGGGCAATGTTTTCGGCGTTGAGCCTCCGACATTCGTTCAGCTTGAGGTAACTCAGACCGAACCCGGCGTTAAGGGCGATACAGCTACTAATGTAACAAAGCCGGCTACCCTTGAAACAGGCGCTGAAATCAAGGTTCCGATCTTTATCAACGAGGGCGATAAGATCCAGATAGACACAAGAACGGGAGAATATATGTCCAGAGCATAAATCCCGTTGCGAAGGAAAGGGGAAAGAATATGCAGCTTAGTGAAAAAGCAGCTTATGTAAAAGGATTGATAGACGGTCTGGAGCTTGATCCGACCGATAAGCAGACAAAGGTATTCAAGCTGATTGCCGATCTGCTCGGCGATATGGCTCAGGAAATAAAGGATCTTGAGCAGTGCTATGATGATGTGTCAGATCAGATAGACGGGATCAGCGAGGATCTCGCAGGAGTAGAGGATATCATCTATGATGAATATGATGACGATGATGATTACAGCTTCGGCTCCGGTGATCTTAATGATGATTACAGCTATGAGGCGACCTGTCCGACTTGCGGAAATATCGTGTACATCAGTGAGGATTCTTTGAATGAGGGCGGGATCACCTGCCCGGAATGCGGAGAGACCCTTGAGTTTGATTACAGCGAGGATGAGCTTGACGCTGACGTGGACGACACCGAAGAATAACAGACAAACGCAGGATCCTGCCGGCTTTAAAGCGGGATTCTGCGCTTTTGGTTAGGAGGAATAAATATGCTTCTCAGTCTGCTGAGATCGGGCAATGCTAATATAATTGCCGTAATAATGTATATACTGTCATCGCTTCTGACGATCTTTCTGGTTCTGCCGCTGCACGAATGTGCGCACGGTTTCGTGGCGTACAAGCTGGGCGACAATACCGCAAAGCGTCAGGGCAGGCTTACGCTTAACCCGATCGCGCATATAGACTATCTCGGCGCAGCTCTGCTGCTGCTCATCGGATTCGGCTGGGCTAAACCCGTGCCGATAAATGCTCGGAATTTCAAGAATGAAAAGGTCGGAATGGCGATATCAGCACTTGCAGGACCGGTGTCGAATCTTCTTGCTGCGATAGTTGCCGGACTGATACAGAACGGACTTATCGTTCTTATAGTAAAGGGTATACTTCCGATGGGACCTGTGATTGCAAATACGCCCGTAATGGAGTATGTTCTTTTGTTTTTCCAGTTCCTTATTATGATAAACATAGGACTTGCGGTTTTCAATTTTCTTCCGATACCTCCGCTGGACGGATCGAAAATAATGATGGCGTTCCTGCCGAACAAGGCTATTATGTGGATATATGAACGTGAGCATATCATTTCTATGGTATTGTTTATTGTGGTTATGATGGGCGGTCTTAACGGAATACTTAACCGCGCAGATGATATTTTCTACAGCTTTATTTCATGGCTGACGTGGCTGCCGTATTCTGCATTGGTCTGACGGGAGAATGACAGTGGAAAAGATTTCATATAAGCTGGACGCCTTTGAGGGACCGCTTGATCTGCTGCTGCACCTTATCGAAAAGAATAAGCTTGATATCTATGATATAAAGATCTCCGAGCTGCTTGCGCAGTATATGGAGCATATGGAGCTGATGAAACAGCAGGATCTGGAGATCGCGGGAGAGTTTCTCGATATGGCGTCAAGGCTGATACAGATAAAATCCGCTATGCTGCTTCCGAAATATGAGGAAGCCGAGGAAATGAAGAAAGAGCTCTCCGGTCAGCTTATCGAATATAAAAAATGTAAGCAGATGGCAAAGATACTTGCGCAGAAGATAAGCTTTGACAGCTTCTGCCGTGAGCCTGAAAAGATCAAGGCGGATATGCGCTATCGCAGAAGTCATGAACCGACTGTTCTTATCGGAGCGTATCTTGCAGCAGTCGGCAGGGGAAAGGCAAAGCTTCCGCCGCCGGAGGAAGCTTTTTCCGGTATTGTAAAAAGACGGATAGTTTCCGTAAGCTCAAAAATAATCGGCGTAATGAAAAGCCTCTGGCACGGCAGGAAAATACGCTATGACAGTGTTTTTCTTGAGGCGCGTGACAAAAGCGAGCTGGTAGCGACATTCCTTGCGGTGCTTGAGCTTATAAAGGGTAAACGTGTCCGCGCTGAGGGCGAAGGAGATAATATCTCACTGGAGCTTATAAGCGGCGGAAAACGAAGAAGGGAGGACAGTGCCGATGCAGGAGAAAAATCTTAGATCAGCAGTTGAAGCGATTATCTTTGCCTGCGGAAGTCCGGTGGAAACAGAGAGAATAGCTCAGGCACTGGAGATCTCCGAAAGCAAGGCGTATGAGCTTTGTACAGAGCTTTTGCAGGAATATGAAAGCAGGAACGGCGGTATCAGACTTGTTCGTCTTGATAAAAGCTGGCAGCTTTGTTCTGTGGAAGAATATGCTGACTGTATACGCACAGTAATGGATCTGCGGAGGAATACTCCGCTTTCACAGGCGGCAAGCGAGGTGCTGGCGGTCATTGCCTACAATCAGCCTGTGACGAAGGCTTTTGTCGAGCAGGTCAGGGGAGTTGACTGTTCGGGTGTGGTCGCAAGCCTTATAAACCGCGGACTGATCGAGGAAAAAGGCAGACTGGAGCTTCCCGGCAGACCGCTTGTATACGGAACGACGGAGCATTTTCTGAGATGCTTCAATATATCCTCTCTTGAACAGCTTCCGCCTCTTCCGCAGGATGACGAGGATAATGCGGAAGATGACGACGGCGGTGATCAGTCATGACGGCGCTGTATATTATACTGGGGATAATTGCGTTCATTCTGCTTTTGCTTTTTCTTCCTCTGAGGATAAAAACGGAATATGATAATGAGATCAGGCTTAAGATCGGCTATGCATTCCTTAATTTCACGATAATGCCTCAGAAACCGAAAAAACCAGGAAAACCAAAGAAAAAGAAAAAAACAGATGAAAAAGAACAAAAGCAGGAGGAAAAACCTGCAAAAAAGAAAAATCCCATTATGCAGCTGAAGGATAAGCACGGACTTGACGGGCTTATTGAACTGATGAAACAGATAGTGCATATTGTCACGGATATGCTCGGCAGGCTTGCAAGGCATCTTAAAATCAGCGATCTTGTGATAAATGCAGTTATTGCCGGCGAGGACAGCGCGGATACCGCAATAAAATACGGTTATGCCTGTTCTGTGATATATCCTGCCGTTTCGCTTCTTGAAAACAAGGCGGTGCTTAAAAAACACAGCGAGGATATCAGCGCAGGCTTTCTTGCGGAAAAAACTGTGATCGAATTCAGATTCACCGCAAAGATAAGGCTGATGTTTGTTCTTGCGGCTGTCATTCCTGCGGCATTCAGGGCGCTCAAGCTGATCGTCAGGAACAAATAATAAATAATCAAATAATAAATAATAGTATTGCAAAAAAGAAATAATTGTTATATACTAATGATATGTTTTAAAAAGGCGGTGTTTATTATGAGCGAGCATCCTATTCAGGGACTTATGGATACTACACTCGAAAAAATCAAGCAAATGGTAGACGTCAATACAATAATAGGCAATCCTATTGTGACTCCGGACGGAACAACTATTATCCCCGTATCAAAGATAGTATACGGCTTTGCTTCCGGCGGTTCGGAATTTGCCAATAAGCAGCAGCCGAGCGCGAATCTTTTTGGCGGCGGCGGCGGTGCCGGTGTTACGATCAACCCTGTGGCTTTTATTGCTATAACACACGGTGACGTCAAGCTGCTGAATATTTCAAACGGTACAAATGAGAAGGCTATCGCTCTGGTTCCCGAAATGTTCGACAAGATCGTTTCCCTTATAAAGAAGGATAAATCCAAGGACGACAAGAAAGAGGATAATGCCGAAGAAGGCATCGAAGATCCGGAAGTCTGAAAAACGGAAATTATTTCCCCTGCCCCCGCATAGAATTACATTGAAGATTCATTATAGGGGTGGGGGATTTGTCTGTAATTAAGATAATATGCGCTTTGCTGACGACTGCGCTTATTCTTTCGGGCTGCAGCGGAGGATACGCTGCAGGTGAAACGGAAACCGCTGCTTTGCATCCTGCCGAGCCGGCAGCTGCGATACACAGGGACGCTGCAATGGCGAGTATATTATACTGTCCCGATAACTGCGCCGTGCTTTACGGACATGATATCCATGAAAAAAGACCGATCGCCAGCATAACCAAGATAATGACGGCTATAGTAGCGCTTGAAAACAGCGATCCCGACAAAATAGTGACCGTGACAGAGGCAATGTATGCCGAAGGTTCGAGTATGTATCTGAGATCGGGCGAAAAGCTCAGGCTCAGGGAAATAATAAAGGGAATGCTTGCCGTTTCGGGGAATGACGCAGCAAATGCCGTAGCCATTGCAGTCGGCGGCAGCACAGAGAATTTTGCCGCGCTGATGAACAGAAAAGCTGCTGCGATAGGAATGAAGAATACCCATTTCGTCACTCCGTCGGGTCTTGACGACGATAAGCATTATTCAACGGCATATGATATGGCTTTGCTTTGCGCCTATGCTATGGAAAAGGACGCTTTCAGGGATATTGTCAGCAGAAAAAGCGTTACCGTGGATTATGTCTGTCCCGAAAAAAAGCAAGCTGTACTGTATAATCACAATTCTCTGCTTTCGAGGTGTGAGGGCTGTATCGGGATAAAAACCGGTTATACGAAAAAAGCCGGCAGAACTCTGACCTCCTGCGCAGAAAGGAACGGCGTAAGGCTCATTGTCGTGACGCTGTCGGACGGAAATGACTGGGAGGATCACTGCAGCCTGTATGAAACGGGCTTTATGATCGTGAAAAGGATATGTCTTGCTCCGGCGGACAGGAGAATAAAGATACCCTCGGCTGACAGGAATATCGGGACGGTTGAGCTTGTCCCCGAAAAGGATATCTGCGCCACCGTGATGAACGGGGACGAAAGCAGGATAGAGGAACGAATTACTGCGCCCGATCTGATATTTCCACAGGAGGATAAAAGACAGGCTGTCGGGAAACTGGAATATATGCTTGACGGAAAGGTGATAGCCTGCGGACGGCTGATCATAGCAGAATAAGAAAGGAAAGAAATATGGAAAACGAAAAGATCAGGATACAGAAAATAATCGCGGACGCGGGGATAGCGTCCAGAAGAAAGGCGGAGGAGCTTATTGAACGCGGCGCTGTTACCGTGAACGGCAGGAGGGCAAAGCTCGGGGACAAGGCAGACCCTTTCCGTGATAAGATAAATGTTGCCGGCAGGGATATCGTACTGCAAAAAAACGCGAAGAAATATTATATAATGCTGCACAAGCCGAGAGGCTTCATTACAACGATGAACGACGAGGGCGGAAGAAAATGCGTAGCGGAGCTTGTTGACGATATTCCGGCGAGGCTTTTCCCGGTGGGAAGGCTTGACCGTGAATCCGAGGGACTTCTGCTCATGACGAATGACGGTGAATTTGCGAATATGATAAGTCATCCGTCCACGCATTTCCCGAAGACCTACAGGGTAACGGTGCATCCTGCGATAACGGACGATCAGCTCACCAGACTGACGACAGGCGTTGTGATAGAAGGAAGAATGTCTATGCCTGCGTCCGTAAGGGTGATAAATGCCGAGCAGAACCGTACTGTGCTGGAGATAGTGCTTGAAGAGGGCAGAAACCGTCAGATCAGGAAGATGTGTGAAGCGCTGGGACTTGAAACGGCAAGGCTCAAAAGGACAGCGGTGGGACCTGTAAGGCTCGGAATGTTACAGCCGGGAAAATGGAGAGAGCTGACCGCCGAGGAAATGAAAAGCATTGCCGCCTACGGAAAAAAGCTCAGGGCGAAAGCAGGCGGAAAAAAGTCAAAAGGCTGATCCGGTCGCGTTTACACTAAGCCTGAAACAAATCAGCATATTAATATAGTGTCAGTACTCACTGATACAGAAAAAAACGCCGCTTGACGCGGCGCTTTTTGTTTATCCGTTGTTTATGATCTTTTCGTTTTTGAAAAGCTGTCCGAGTATCAGTATGAGGATCACCGTGAATACGAGGTTTATTCCTCCCGAAATGAGTATTCCGATTACCGAGTAATTCATCTGCAGTATCTGCTGCATACCTATGACAGAATTCCATACGGGAATTATATTGTTTATCATACCCAGACCGTTTATCATTTCGCTGAAACTATCGTTCATCGTCAGCATATCAGCGATAAGAAGTATCATCAGGACGAAGGGAGCTATCGTAGTTGCCTGTTTGACGTCCTTTGCCAGCGCGGATATTATCAGCAAAAGCCCGGTAAGAACGAATATTGCAGTGATCGTTACAAGGAACAGCATAAGATATTCGCTTACCGAATATGTCATATTCGCTTCTATTTTAAGCGAAACCGAAAGCTGCGGCAGCGACACCGCCATTCCGATAAATGCGGACAGACTGCCGAGTATTGCCGCAATAAACAGGCTTGCGGCTTTTCCGCAGGCTATCGAACTTCGTTTTACCGGCGTTATCAGCAGGGTGTTCAGGAATCCCCTTTCCTTGTCACCGGCAATGGAATTTGCCGCGAGGTTCATGCAGACCATGAATACCGCCATGAATACCATCATCGGGAATATCGTTCCCATAATGCGCCGGAATTCAAAATTCTCATCTCCCAGATTATGACGTATCTTATCCTCGTTTGCGTTCACTGTGAATATCTTGGGCTGGAATGAATTCAGTATTTCCTTCGCTGTGGCAAAAACTCCCGATGAAGCTGTGCTTTCGGAATTATACCATAATTCAATATCGGGCGGATCTTTCAGATTGTTAATATCAAGGCTGAAATTTTCGGGGAAAACCATCAGCAGATTACATTCCTTTTTTTTTACGTCGGTTTTCAGTTTTTCCAGATCGCTGCGCGGAGCTGATTTCATGCCGATCTCGTCAAATGCTTTTTTGATCCCGTCGGGGGCTTCTATGTAATAAGCCTTATCGACCTTTGTTGTTTCCTCGATCATGGACGAGCTCATTCCGCCCATCAGCAGGGAATAGCCGAATACTATGGCAAACGGCAGAAGGAGTATCTGCATCATAATTACTTTGTCGGTGAAGAAGGAACGCAGCTCCTTTTTTGCGATAGTTGCAATATCTCTGATATTCATATTTATCCCTCCCCGTCCGTCTTTTCTTTGTATTCGGTGTAAAATTCATAAAAGGCGTCCTCAAGAGGCTTGCCTTGCTTCAGATTTTCGAGGGTATCGTTAATGACGATCTTTCCGTCGATTATCATTGCTGCCCTGTCGCATACCTTTTCAACAAGATCGAACAGGTGTGTTGAAATGATAACGCATTTGCCCTGGTTTTTCATATCAATGATGAAATCCCTGACATCTCTTGATGCAATGATATCAAGACCGTTTGTGGGTTCGTCGAAGATAATGAAGCTGGGGTCGTGTATTACGGAGATGACAAGCGATACCTTCTGTTTCTGCCCCTGAGAGAGCTTGCTGATCTTTGTTTCGGCAAATTCGTTTATCCCGAACTGCTCAAAAAGCTTTGTTTTTCGTTTGCTTGCTCTTTCCTTCGGGATATGGTAAAGTTCCGCAAAGAAATCATACATATCGCTTGCCGTGGATTTGATATCGAGTTTCAGGTCGGCAGTAAGAAAGGCGAGGGAAGCCCTGACCTTTTCGGGCGATGTTACCGCGCTGATATCGTTATACAGCGCATCTCCGCTGTCGGGCTTGATAAGGGTTGCAAGCATACGCATTGTCGTGGTTTTTCCTGCACCGTTAGGGCCGAGCAGACCGAAGATCTCTCCCGAATGTGCGGTAAATGAGATACCTGCTACTGCTGTTTTTTTTCTGGATTCAAGCCCGAGGGATTTTCTCTGGGCGTCGCTGATATTAAAGGTTTTTACAAGGTTTTTAACCTCCAGTGTCTGCATATGATTCCTCCTTGAAGATAATATCATTGCTTTATATTATACTTCTTTCCCGGTGTTACTGTCAATGTTTTTAGCTTGCATTTGCATTTATTACAGCCGCGCCTGACGGAATATATTCGTTGTTTACCGTCAGATGCTGACCTTCGGTTTTGCTCTTTTGCCATAATTTTTTAAAAAATACAGCGGTGCGTTGTTATCATTCCGAAAATGCGTTTAATTCATTGACAAACAGACTGTAAAAAATTATAATATTACTGAATTATTATAATATACAGGACTGTTGTTTTCATGACTGTTTCTTTATGCGTTATCGCCTATAATGAGCATGACTCGCTGCCGCCGCTCCTTGAGGATATCCTGCATCAGACTTATCCGAAAAAGGATACGGAACTTGTTTTTGTTGACAGCGGATCAACTGACGATACAAAACAGATCTTTACGGATTTTGCTTCTGCACGGAAAAACGATTACCTCGGGATCGTGGTGTGCGATAATCCGGAAAAAAATCAGGCTTCCGGCTGGAATACTGCCATAAAGGCAGCGTCGGGAGATATAATAATCCGTGTTGACGCCCATGCGTCTGTACCGGAACTTTTCATTGAAAATAATGTCAGGGTCATTGCGTCCGGGGAAGATGTCTGCGGCGGCGCAAGACCGAGCAATATACTTGAGCCGACGCCGTGGCGCGAAATGCTGCTGCTTGCGGAAAGCTCAATGTTCGGCAGCTCCTTTGCTTCATACCGCAGGACGGGCGGAGGAAAGAAATATGTTTCCTCGCTTTTTCACGGAGCATACCGCAGAGAGGTCTTTGCAAAGGCAGGAGGCTTCAACAAGGATCTCGGCAGAACGGAAGACAATGAGCTGCACTGGCGTATACGGCAATACGGCTACCGCATATGTCAGAGTGACGATATAATATCATATCAGAATATCCGCCCGACTCTCGGGGCTATGCTCCGTCAGAAATACGGGAACGGGAAATGGATAGGACTGACTGTGGGCGTATGTCCGGGCTGCCTGTCGCTGTTCCATTTTGTGCCGTTTTGTTTTGTACTTGCAATTATTGTCTGCGCGGCGCTTCTTGCGGTCGGGATAGTTACGGGTATCACACTGCTGACGCTGCCTGCGGCTGCCTTGTGCGCAGCTTATATCCTTGCGGATCTGTTTATGTCGGTGACGGCGATGATTTCCGCAAAGAAATTTACCGCGCCGATGCTGCTGCTCGGATTTATTTTCCCGATGCTGCACATATACTACGGTGCAGGAACTCTTATCGGGCTTTGTATGATGCCGCACTGGAAACATTCGCTTGACGGTTCGGCAGAGAAAGAAATTGAAGAAGTCAGGAAATGCGCAGCGGCTAAGCTGCATTGAGGAGGAAAGTGTATGACAAGTTCGGATCTTGTATTTGACAAGAGAAGCAAAGCAGCACGGTTTTTCGGAGGAATAAAGGATGCTCTGCTGCAGATCCCGCGTGAGCATAAGGGCTTCGGCAAGCAGACGATAATGCTTGCAAAGGAGGATCTTCTCAAAACCTATAAGGGCGCGGTCATCGGTCCCTTGTGGGCGCTCGTAAAGCCTGTGTTCCAGCTTTTTGTATACTGGTTCGCATTCTCGATACTCAGAGGCTCGTCCAATAAGGAAATGGGCGTTGAATACTTCCTTTTCATCATGTCGGGCTTTGTTCCGTGGTTTTTCATGAGCGACTGTATCGGCAGAGGCTCACGCTCGATCGCTGATAACAGGCAGTTCGTAAACAAGGTATCGTTCCCTGTATCGGTTATCATGACCTATACCACGATATCAAAATTCTATGTCCATATCTTCCTGCTTTCACTGTCATATCTCTATATAACGATATTCGGGGGAATACAGCCGAGCATCTATAATATCCAGCTTTTGTTCCTGGCTCCGCTGATGTTCTTTTTCTTCCTTGCGCTTACATGGTCGCTTGCGCCGATGAGCGCGTTCAGCAAGGATTACCTGAATTTCATCAATACCATCATGTCTGGTCTGTTCTGGCTTTCGGCTATCGGTTATGATTCATATACGCTCAAAAATGACGTTATCCGCAATATACTCATGTGCAATCCCCTTGCATATTTCGTTAATGCATACCGCAAGGCTCTTATCTGTCAGTGCTGGATATGGGAGGCGCCGAATTATCCTGCAAAGCAGGCTAAACAGATGCTCAAGGACGGCATACATCTGCATCCGCTGTGGGAAAACCTTATCCTTGTACTGGAGTTTGCCCTTGTTATCGGTATCGGAATATATAATTACAACCGTCTGAGGAAAGAACTTCCGGACGTTCTTTGATTCAGGAGTATTATGGAAGAAACATTTTTTCAGAAACTTCAAAGAGTAAAATTCGGCGATATCGGTCATATGTTCCTGTTTTTGCTGGCACTGCCGCTGTCGCTTGTATACAGACTGTTCCGCAGGGATCTGTGGGTCATCTGCGATAACAAAAACGAGGCAAGGGATAACGGATATCATCTTTTCCGCTATATCCGTGAGAATTATCCTGAGCAGGATATAGTCTATGCGATAAGCCGCCGCTCGCCCGATTATGCAAAGGTGAAGGATCTTGGCAGGACGGTGCGCTACGGCAGCCTGCGCCATTGGATCCTTTATCTCAGCGCAAAGAAAAATATCAGCTCGCAGAAGGGCGGAAAACCCAATGCGGCAGTCTGCTATTTTCTGGAGGTAAACGGAATAATAAAGAATACCCGTATTTTTCTGCAGCATGGTATAATCAAGGACGATATGCCTTGGCTCTATTACGAGAATACCAGAATGCGTATGTTCGTTTGCAGTACGGAAAGGGAATGGCGTTATGTAAGCGATACATATCATTATCCGGAGGGCTGGGTGAAAAAGCTCGGTATTGCCCGTCTGGACGCGCTGCATGATATGAAGGTGAAGGAAAAGCAGGTCCTGCTTATGCCTACATGGAGAAGCTGGATCGCAACGCCGACCTCAGCCTCGTATTCTATTGAGGATATTTCCGCATTTACAAATACGGCATATTACAAGGCGTGGAATTCCTTTCTCAGCAGCGGCAGGCTTTCGGAAATACTGAAGAAAAACGGACTTACGCTTGTATTCTATCCCCACAGGGATATGCAGCCGTTCCTTAAATATTTCGATATACACGACGATAATATCATCATTGCAAAATGGCCAGAATATGACGTGCAGGAGCTTCTCAAGGAAAGCGCCTACCTTATCACCGATTTTTCAAGCATCGCAATGGATTTTGCATATATGAAAAAGCCGCTCCAGTATTATCAGTTTGATTACCGGGATTTCCGGAAGGGACAGTATCCCGAAGGCTATTTCAGCTATGAAAAGGACGGATTCGGTCCTGTATGCTATGATGAACAGAGATCTCTTGATGAGCTGGAAAAGGCGGCTGAAAAGGGCTTTGTGAATAATGAGATATATCTTCTGCGGCATGATGAGTTTTTCGATCTTTATGATACTCAGAACTGCGAAAGGAATTACCGTGCGATCAAGGAGTTGTAACTATGGGCGCAGCAGACGGGAATAATAAAATAGATTTTGTACTGATATGGGTCGATGGTGCTGACCCTGCATGGAGAGCGGAAAAAGCCCTTTATGACGGCAGTGCGCAAAGCGGAAATACCGATGTCCGTTTCCGTGACTGGGATAATCTGCAGTACTGGTTCCGCGGAGTTGAGAAATTCGCGCCGTGGGTCAACCGTATCCATTTCGTTACATGGGGACATCTCCCTGCATGGCTGGATACTTCGGCGCCTAAGCTGAATATCGTCAACCACAAAGATTTCATACCGCATGAATATCTGCCGACCTTCAACTGCAATCCGATAGAGCTGAATCTCCACCGTATAAAGGGTCTTGCAGAGCAGTTCGTATATTTCAATGACGATATGTTCGTTACGGCTCCGACAAAACCGGAGGATTTTTTCATAAACGGACACCCCTGCGATACCTACGGGCTTAACTGCATTTATTTTGTCGAGGACAGCGTCGGTCATATCAACGGCTCTGATCTTGAACAGATCAATAATAATTTTCCCGGCAGCAAGGCGGTCATACGCGCTAACAGGGCAAAATGGTTCAGCCACAAAAACGGGTTCAGGAACAATGTCAAGACCTGTATGCTCAGCACATGGGACTGGTTCCCGGGATTCCACTATGACCATCTTCCGACCTGTTTTCTTAAATCCACCTATGATGAGGTCTGGGAGAAATGTACTGACGCTCTTGTGCAGACCTGCAGATGCCGTTTCCGCAGCGGTCTGAATGTCAACCAGTGGCTTATGAAATACTGGCAGCTGTGCAAGGGAATAAGCGAGCCGCGCAAAGAGATAGGCAGGGTATATCATCTCAAGAATGACGAGATACCCAAGGCTCTTGAAGCTGTGGAGCAGGGCAGGCATAAGCTGATATGTCTGAACGATACCGCAATGACGGCGGATTTTGAGGAAACGAGCCGGGCAGTACGCGAAAGCTTTGAAAAGCTGCTGCCGGAGAGATCCTCGTTTGAGAAATAAAACTACGGAGGTACGTTATGAAGCTCAGCTTTTCCAAGAATGATACGCTTGTCGTAAAAGGCGTTGCAATTATTTTTCTGGTATTTTATCATTGTCTGTCGGAAAAGAGCAGGCTCATGGGTTATGACATCAGCTTTTTTCCTCTGACTCAGTATCAGGCATTTTATATTTTTGAAAGCATGAACGTATGCGTAGGGACCTTTGCCTTCATGTCTGCATTCGGACTTATGCGAACGATCTCCTATAAATACCTCAAAGACGGAAAGAATACCCTCGGCGCTGCTGAAAGCACGGATTTTCTGACGAAACGGACGATATCCCTTCTTATGGCGTTTTTTATACCCTTTGTCGTATGCACCGCAGTTTCACTTTTTGTGTTCAGGCACAATCCCTACGGTCACGGCACAGAATTCGTATTCAATATTATACTTGATATGCTCGGGCTTGCCGGAATGTTGGGAACTCCCATGATGGTCGGAACATGGTGGTATATGAGCTTTGCTCTTATCATCATCGGGCTTATGCCGCTGACGGTGAATCTCTACAGAAAATACGGCGTCGGTGTGCTGATACCTTATCTTGTGCTCCCGATACTTATTGACAGCAGCTTCTATAGCGGCACTGCTCTTACAAATATGACGCGGTGGCTGCTTTGCATACCGTTCGGCATAATGTTTGCAGATGCAAATGTTTTTGAAAGAATGAAGGAGAAAACACTTTTCGGAAATAAAATTCTTTCAAAGATAATAAAATTCGTTGTCTGGACAGCTCTTCTCCTCGGTATCTTCTGGATGCGCAAGCAGGGCTGGACATGGAAGTATCTGTATTACATTATCAGCACTGTACTTCCGGTCGTTTTCGTATACTGGCTGTACGAATTTGTATGCGGAATACCGATAATAAACAAGATATTTGCTCTTCTCGGTAAATATTCCTCAGATATATTCTTCATGCACACATTCATCAGAGCGGTATGGTTCAAGGATTTCACATATTCTCTGAAATACTGGTATGCGGTATTCGGTTTCGTAATGGTAGCATCTCTTGTTATGGCGATAGCAGCTGATCTGCTGAGATGGCTTATACGCTGGGGAAAGCTCACTTCTTTTCTTTCCTCGAAAGCATCAGCGCTCAGTGCAAAGCTTCTGCCCCCGGCAAAAGAGCAGGAAAGCTGAAAACCGGAAAAAACATGGATTCAGGCTTTCATTCGATTTGACATACCCATTGTAAATAAAGTATAATGGTGGAGGATTTATGGATAAGATTGATTTTGTAATGATCTGGGTGGACGGAAACGACCCCGAGTGGCAGAAAGAAAAAAACAAATATGATTCCTCCACGGAAAAGGGCGACAATACCATAGTCCGCTACAGGAGCTGGGATAACCTGCAGTACTGGTTCCGCGGAGTGGAAAAATTTGCGCCTTGGGTGAACCGTATCCATTTTGTGACATGGGGACATCTTCCGCCATGGCTGAATACAAAGCATCCTTTGCTGAATATCGTCAATCATAAGGATTATATTCCGGAGAAATATCTTCCTACCTTCAATGCAAATACGATAGAGCTGAATCTCCACCGAATAGAGGGACTTGCGGAGCAGTTCGTGTATTTCAATGACGATATGTTCGTTACAGCTCCTGTCAGACCGGAGGATTTCTTCCGTGACGGCAGACCGATGGATACCTATTCGCTTGACTGTATTTATTTCGGAGAAAAAAGCGCCGGCTTTTTCAACGGAAATGATATAGAGCTTATCAATATGCATTTTGATAAGAAGGAATGTATGAAACGTGATTTCAGGAAATGGTACAGCCCGAAAAACGGAGTAAAGCGTATCATCAAGACCCATGCGCTCAATATGTGGCCATGGTTCCCTGGAATGTACTACAATCATCTGCCGAGTAATTTCCTCAAGGATACCTTCGTGCGCGTATGGGAGCAGGAGGGCGAAGTCCTCGACAAGACCTGCGAGGAAAAATTCCGCACAAAATCGAACTGCAATCAGTGGCTTATGAAATTCTGGCAGCTTGCCGAGGGTACTCCGATACCGCGCGGAGTTGGTATAGGTCATTGTTTCCATATAAAGGACAATATCTGGAAACAGGCGCTTGACGCTATTTCAACCGGAAAATACAGACTTATCTGTGTCAATGATACTATCAATACGAGAGATTTTGAATTGCAGAAACAGCAGGTCATCAACGCATTTGAAACACTGCTGCCGGAAAAATCTGCATTTGAATTATAAGTGCAATGCTTTTGAATTCAGAGGGTGAATCATATGGAGAAAAAACGGGAATTTCTAATTTCGGTAATCATGCCGGTATATAATACGGAAAAATATCTTAAAGAATCCATAGGAAGCCTTATTGATCAGACCATAGGCTTTGAAAAAAACATACAGCTTATTATCGTCAACGACGGCAGTACCGACGGCAGCGACAGGATATGCCGTGAATACAGCGAAAAATATCCGGATAATATAGTCTATCTCAGTCAGGAGCATAAGGGCGTCAGCGCCGCAAGAAATATGGCGCTCGGAAAGATCAAGGCGAAATATGTCAATTTTCTCGACAGCGGCGACTGCTGGAGCAAGGAATCCTTAAAGAAACTTTATGATTTCTTTGAAGAAAATTACGACAAAACAGATGTCATTGCCGGAAGAAAGAAGCTTTTTGACGGAGCGTCCGGCTATCATATCCTTGACTATAAATTTGAAAAGACCGGTGTTATTGATCTGGATCAGCGCAGCGATGTTGTTCATATGGATGTAGCAAGCTCGCTGATAAAGACCGAGGCGATAGGCAGTCTTCAGTTCTGCGAAAAACTCATGTACGGCGAGGACGCAAGATTTGTAAATACCATTCTTCTTGAAAAATGCACTATCGGCTTTGTCAGAGAAAGTGAATACCGTTACCGCAAAAGAGCGGACGGAAGCTCGGCTACACAGCAGGAGAAGGTATCGGACAGCTATTATTTTGATTCTCCCGTATATCTGCATAAATTCCTGTTTGATCTGTCAAGAGAAAAATACGGCTCGGTCAAGAAATTCATACAGTATATGGTAATGTATGATATTACATGGAGGGTGAAAAAACCTGTATATGATCTTCTGCCGAAGGATAAGGCTGAGAAATACAAAAACCTTCTTTCCGATATCATGCAGGATATAGAGGACAGCGTTATCTATTATCAGAGAAGCATCTATATGAATATGAAGATGTACTGTCTTTCTCTGAAATACGGTCATGATGTCCGTAAGGATCTTGTTTATGACGGCGGAAAGATAAAATACAAGGATTTTGTGACGCTGGATCTGGAACAGGCAAAGACCCTGCTGATCTGGGACTATTTTGAGCTTCACGGAAATATCCTCCGTCTTGAGGGCAAGGATAACTGCTGGATGCGCGGAAATGACTACAATTATTACGCAAAGGTGAACGGGGAGATATATTATCCCTCATATGTTGACTGTCCGAAGTTTGACCTTGTCACGATGGAGGGCGTGGTGAACAAGGGCAGGGCAGTGGTTTATGAAATACATCTGAATCCTGAAAAGGAAACGAAGATAAGCTTCTTCTTCCGAAAGGGTGAGGATACAAGGGATATTTCCACTTCTCTCGGACGGTTCTCACATCTTCCGAAAACAGAAGGCGGCTATTATGCGAATAAACAGCTTATAGTACGCGCCGAGGATAAGGGGCTGTATATCGTTCCGTATACTGAAGAGCTTCATAAGGAGCTTGAGGAAAAATACTGCGATCTTCTGCTTGAAAGCGGACAGAAGGAAGCTGTAAACTGGCGCAAACGCTATTTTGAGGAAATGAAGAAAAAGAAAAGGGATCTCTGGATGATATCCGACAGGACATATGTTGCAGGAGATAACGGCGAGCATTTCTTCCGATATCTGAATAAATGGCAGCATAAGGCAAGATTTGATACCTGCTTCAATATTGACGCCGACTGTCCGGATAACGAACGTATGGCAAAATACGGCAAGATCGTTAATTACGGGACAGAGGAATACAAGATGAAATTTCTTCTTTCCGATATGATAATTTCTTCATCTGCATCGGATTATCTCTTTAATCCTTTCGGTGACATGATGAAATACCTTGTTGATCTGGTCCATTATGATTTTGTATTCCTGCAGCACGGTATCACCAAGGACGACCTTTCGGCATGGCTCAACCGCTATAATAAAAATATAAGCATGATGGTAACTGCCGCAGTACCCGAGTATCTTTCGATAGTAAACGGAAATTACTGCATGACAAAGGATATTCCGGTAATTACCGGGTTCCCGCGATTTGATTCCCTCTATCGTATGAGCCGCGCGCATAAGCCTAAGAAAAAGATCGTATTCATGCCGACATGGCGTCAGGGGATAAAGGGCAGCTATGACAGCAAGGCAAATAAGAGCATATATTCCGATCAATTCCGTGAATCTGAATTTTTCAGATTCTATAA
Organism: uncultured Ruminococcus sp.; assembly: GCA_902778175.1. Lineage (GTDB taxonomy): Bacteria > Bacillota > Clostridia > Oscillospirales > Acutalibacteraceae > UBA1213. The sequence goes on from CACYWT010000011.1 coordinate 24,062, forward strand.
TGCGCTGATAAATGACAGCCGTTTGCTCAAGGCTATGCGTGATAAGGGTTATACGGGTCTTTTCTGTATGCATCCCATGCAGAGCGAGCAGTGGCGCGATTTTGACGGAAATGATGTAATTACCGTGAACGAAGGATTTGTTGATTATCAGAAGGAATTTGTCAGCTCCGCGCTTCTTGTGACCGATTATTCAAGCGTCGCCTTTGATTTCTCCTATCTGAAAAAGCCGGTAGTATACGCGCAGTTCGACAAAGATGAATTCTATAATAAACATACCTATAGCAAGGGATATTTTGATTATGAGCGTGACGGCTTCGGCAAGGTCTGCTGCGATCTTGACAGCACTGTTGATGCTATAATAAAGCTTATCGGAAACGACTGCCGCAATGATGAGAAATATCTGAAAAGGGTGGAGGATTTCTATCCCTATACTGACGCGCATTGCTGCCGCAGGGTATATGAGCATATCAAGGATCTGAAATATAAATACGGGGTATTCTGATGGACAGGAATTTTTTGGTATCGGTCGTAATACCGGTATATAAGGTCGAAAAATATCTTGCGGAAACAGTGGATTCCGTGATCGGGCAGTCAATAGGTTTTGAGGAAAATATACAGATCATTTTAGTTAATGACGGCAGCCCGGATAACAGCGAGGAGATCTGTCTTGAATACCGTGACAGATTTCCGGATAATATAGTATATATCAAAAAAGAAAACGGCGGAGTCAGTTCGGCAAGAAATGCCGGTATCCCTTATATCAGGGGAGAGTATGTCAATTTTCTCGACAGCGACGATATCTGGACTCCCGAGGCTTTCAGACTTATGCTGGAGCTTTTTGAGGACAGCAGCGGCAGTACGGATATTGTGGCGGCAAGAAAGAAATTCTTTGACGCAAGGGACGGCTGGCACCATCTTGATTACCGGTTTGAAAGGACAAAAACAGCCGATCTGACCGAGGAATATGATTTTGTACAGCTTGACGTTACGGGTGCGCTTATCCGCACGGCTGCCATCGGCGGACACAGGTTCTGCGAAAAACTGAAATACGGCGAGGATGCAGCCTTTGTCGGAGAGATACTTCTTGAAAAACGTACTCTCGGCGTATGCAGGGAGGCAGTTCATCTTTACCGAAAGAGATCTGATGACAGTTCTGCGCTGCAGGGCGAACTCAGGAGCAGGAGCTATTTCTTTGATTCGCCCAAGTATTTCCATAAGCATCTGTTTTCTCTTTCAAAGAAAAAATACGGCTTTATTGAAAAATTCATACAATATACGGTAATGTATGATATCGGCTGGCGTATCCGTAAGGATCTCACAGGTGCGCTGTCCCCGAATGATTATAAGCGTTACTGTAATATGATTGACGCTCTTTTAAGACAGATAGATGATGACGTCATTATGAAACAGAGAAATATCTGGAAAAAACAAAAAATCTACTGTCTTATGAGAAAAAGAGGCATGAAAAAAACAGCGGCTTTATACCGCCGCATAAGCAGGACTGATATTATGTATAGGTGAATCCCTGTCTGCCGGATCAGATGGAATAATAAAAGATTGCAGGTGACTGATTATGAAGGATTATAAATTTAAAATATCCGTTGTTATCCCGGTTTATAATGTGGAGAACTATCTTGCCGAAACTCTTGACAGCGTTATAGCGCAGAGCATAGGTTTTGAGGAAAACGTACAGATAATACTTGTCAACGACGGCAGCCCCGACAACAGCGAGGCGATCTGCCTTGAATACAGGGACAGATACCCTGAAAATATTGTATATGTCAAAAAGGAAAACGGAGGCGTAAGCTCCGCAAGAAACGAGGGTATAGCCTATATTGAGGGCAAATATGTCAATTTTCTCGATAGCGACGACTGCTGGCAGAAACAGTCGTTTGAAAAGGGTCTGGAATTTTTTGACGAGCATTATGATGAAATAGATATTGTCGGCGCAAGAAAGAAATTTTTTGACGCCGAAACCGGATTCCATAAGCTTGACTATAAGTTTAAAAAGACAAAGCTTGTCGATCTTCGGGACGAATATGAATTTATCCAGATGGACGTCACAGGCGCTTTCATCAAATCCGAGGCTATAGGCGATGTCCGTTTCTGCGAGGATCTTAAATACGGAGAGGACGCACGTTTCATCAATACGATCCTGCTTGAAAAATGCAGGCTTGGCGTCTGCCGCGAGGCTGTACAGCTTTACCGCAAGCGCGCCGATGAAAGCTCAGCCTTGCAGAATGAGCTGAAAAGCGAAAGCTATTATTTCAATACGCCGAAATATCTGCATAATTACATGATAGATCTTTCCATGAAGAAATACGGACGTATCGAGCCGTTTATACAGTTCATGATAATGTACGATATTTCATGGAGAATAAAAAAGGATATAGCATCTCATCTTGACGAGGAACAGTATAAGGAATACTGCGATACCATTACAGATCTGATAAAGAAAATAGACGACCGTATTATTTTCAAGCAGAAGGAGCTTTTCATGAATATGAAAATGCTCTGTCTTAGCAAGAAATACGGACGCGATATCAGACGCGAGCTTGAATTCGACCACGGCAACCTTCTTTACAAAAACCTTATAACCATGAATCTTAATAATGCCAAGACGAATATCATCTGGTTTTTTACTGAGATCCAGGGCGATAAGCTTATCCTTGAGGGCAGGGACAACTGCTGGCTTCCGGACGATCAGTATGAATACTATGCAAAAATAGGTGATGAAAAGTATTATCCCGAATATTATCATGCGCCATTTTTCGACCAGAAAACGATGTACGGCATAACTGATGAGGGCAGGGCAATGCGTCTGGAGATCCCGCTTGAAAAGGGAAAAGAAAAGCTGATACGCTTCTGCTTTTTCTTCAAGGGCAACGAAAGACTTCTTTATACCTCGATGGGAAAATTTGCGCATATTCCGCCGATCTGGGGAGGGTATTACGCAAAGGGAGATTATATTCTCAGAATGTCGGGCAAATGTCTTGCGGTATATCCCTACAGCAAGCATCTCCATAAAAAATGCGAGGATTTCTATTGCGAGCAGCTCAAAAAGAAGGGCAAGGGCTATCTTATCAAGCACCGCAAGCTCAGCAGTCTGCTTAAAAATATGAATAAGGGCAAGAGCATATGGCTTATTTCCGACCGAACAAATAAGGCAAACGATAACGGCGAGCATATGTTCCGCTATATTACAGAACACGCAGGAAGCAATATCGAGCCTATGTATGTCATAGAAAAGAACTGTCCCGATTATGAAAAAATGAAGCGCATAGGCAAGGTCCTGCCGTATAATACGCCGAAATACCGCCTGTATTTTCTTATAGCTGACAAGATCATTTCCTCTGCGGCAGGGGATTATGTTATCAATGCCTTCGGCGGCGACAGAAAGTTTATGTGTGACCTTTATAATTTTGATTATATCTTCCTGCAGCACGGAGTTACCAAGGACGATATTTCCGGCTGGATCAACCGTTTCAATAAGGATATGAAGCTTATCGTTTCGGCAGGCAAGCCCGAGCAGAAAGCCTTCTGCGAGCCGAATTACAGCTATCCGCCCGAAGTTCCTGTACTGACCGGATTCCCAAGACACGATAACCTTCTCCGTCTGCAAAAGAAAAAGCCCGTGGAAAAGAAGATCCTCATTATCCCGACATGGAGAAAGAGCATCAAGGGAAGCTATGATCCGTCTACGACGGAAAGCATTTACTTTGACGGTTTCAGACAGACGGATTATTATAAATTCTATAATTCTCTGATAAATGATGAACGTCTTTGCAAATGCATGAAGGAAAACGGGTATAAGGGTCTTTTGTGTATGCACCCGATACACAGCACCCAGTGGGTCGATTTCAAGCCGAATGAGGTATTCCGCATCAATCACGGAAATGTTGATTATCAGAATGAATTTGCGTCGTCCTCATTGCTTGTGACGGATTATTCAAGCGTATTCTTCGATTTCGGATTCCTGCGCAAGCCGGTGGTATACTGTCAGTTTGACAAGGAAGAATTCTTTGAGGAACATTCCTATGACGAGGGATATTTCAGCTACGAGGAAAACGGCTTCGGACCGGTCTGCTATGACCTTGATTCCACCGTTGAAGCCATTATTGCAAGTATAAAGAACGAATGTAAGAATACAGATAAATATGTCGCAAGAATAGAAGATTTCTACGGTTTCAGCGACGCTCACAGCTGTAAGAGAGTATATGAAAGCATACTCAGGCTTGATGATAAAAAGTAAACGAAAGGTGTGTATTATACTTGAAGGAGCTTGAATTTCCTTTTGACAGTGAATATATAATCAAAAAGAGAAAATCTCTCAGGCGCGCCCTGCTTGCCGACGGCAGCACCCGTCTTAAAAAGAAGATCGCCGTTTTAGGCGGTTCGACTACCAATGATATTGTCGTATATCTTGATCTTTTCCTGCTCAACCACGGCATCGAGGCGGAGTTTTATCAGTCTGAATACGGTCAGTACTGGCAGGACGCCATGTTCCCTGGTGAAGAGCTTCTGAGCTTTGCGCCGGATATCGTATATATCCATACAACGAACAGGAATATTCTTAATTATCCAACAACTGCCGATACCAAGGAACAGGTCGATGCTCTTTTCGAAGGCGAATACGACAAATTCAGACAGATGTGGGAGAAGATAAGCGATACTTATCACTGCCCGATAATACAGAATAATTTCGAGATGCCGTTCTACCGTCTTATGGGAAACAAGGACTGCTCCGATTACCGCGGACGCTCCAATTTCCTGACAAGGCTCAATGATAGATTCTATGCCTATGCTGACAGTCACGAGGGCTTTTATATCAACGATATCAATTTTATTTCCGCCTCCTACGGTCTGAAGGCATGGAGCGATCCGTCATACTGGAATATGTATAAATACGCTATGTGCGTTGAGGCTATACCCGAATTTTCGGCAAACCTCTCTAATATAATCAAATCCGTTTTCGGCAAGAACAAAAAGGCTCTTGCGCTTGATCTGGACAATACCCTTTGGGGCGGAGTCGTAGGCGATGACGGAGTTGACGGAATACAGATCGGTCAGGAAACAGGTGTTGCCCAGAGCTATTATGAATTTCAGAGCTATGTAAAATCACTGAAATCACTCGGCGTAATACTTACAGTATGCTCAAAGAACGATTATGAAAACGCGATCGCAGGACTGAATCATCCCGAAGGCGCTCTTCATCCCGATGATTTCATAATAATAAAGGCAAACTGGGAAAATAAGGACAGGAATATCATAGAAACTGCCGCCGAACTGAATATAATGACTGACGCGATAGTTTTTGCGGACGATAACCCTGCCGAGCGTGAAATAGTCCGCGCACAGGTAAACGGGGTATCTGTTCCGGCAATGGACGGCGTTGAGAATTATATCATAAATATCGACCGCAACGGTTATTTTGAGGTGACAAATTTCAGCGCAGACGATCTGAAAAGAAATGAAATGTATAAGGCGAATGCGGAAAGAGCCGCTCAGCAGGCTTCATTTGCCGATTACGGAGAATATCTGCGCAGTCTGGAAATGACCGGTATCATTGATGATTTTATACCTGTATATCTCCAGCGCATTACCCAGCTCACAAACAAGAGCAATCAGTTCAATGTTACGACAAAGCGTTATACCGCAACCGAAATGGAAGAGGTATTCAACAGTGATGAGTACATTCGTCTGTACGGAAAGCTTATTGACAAATTCGGAGATAACGGTGTTGTTTCCGTTGTTATCGGACATAAAAACGGAGCAGTCCTTGATATGGATCTCTGGATAATGAGCTGCCGTGTCCTGAAAAGGGATATGGAGCTTGCAATGCTCGACCGTCTTGTTGAGCGCAGCAGGGCAGCAGGTATAGAAAAGATCAGGGGCTATTATTACCCCACAGCCAAGAACAAGATGGTAAAGGAGCTTTATGGAAGCTTCGGCTTTGATAAGGTCAGCGAGGACGACGAGGGCAATACCGTCTGGGAATTGGATATAACAGGATATGAACCGAAGAATCATGTTATCAATGTAGTTGATAATTCTGCGGTTGAAAATTAATAAAAAAGGAGAAATTACTATGGACACAAAGACGATTTATGCAAGACTCAACAAGGTTTTCAGGGATGTATTTGATGATGATGAGATCACGGTAGGCCCCAAGACTACCGCAAATGATATCGAGGACTGGGACAGCCTTGAGCATATCACACTCATGTCAGCGGTACAGCGTGAATTCAAGGTGAAGTTCACAATGGGTGAGATCGCATCAATGAAAAATGTCGGTGAGATGGCTGATATCATTGCTGCAAGAGCAAAGTAATGAATTATCCTTTACAGATCAGAAGGCTTTACGGGCGTCCGCATGGCGCCCGTTTTTACTGCTTATTATCCGATCAAAAATTTTTTTTGAATTATGTGTAACATTTTTCCGCTTGTATTGTTGTACTATTGAAAGGACTTTCAAGCAAAGAAAATAAATATTCAGGAGTAAGACATGAACAGCGTTTATTTGGAGGAGCTATATCTCAGGTATCAAAAAGAAATATATCTCTATCTGTATTCCCTGTGTAAAAACCGGGAGGTGGCGGAAGATCTGAGACAGGATACTTTTTTAAAAGCTATCCTTTCTCTTCCCGAGGATCATACTAACGTCCGCGCATGGCTTTATCTTGTGGCAAGGAATCTGTATTTCAATTATTCAAAGAAAAACTCCCGTGAAGATGAACTTGATGCTGCGGCAGGCTTGTCGGTAGATGACGATATGCTTGACGGCATTATAGAGGGAGAACAAAACAAGCTGCTGTACAAGGCAATGCAGAAGCTGCCGCAGCAGAAGAGAGAAATACTTATCTTGCAGTACTGGGGCGGTCTTTCTCAGAAAGAGATAGCGTCAACACTTGGTATAACGACTGAAAACGTCCGTGTTTCGGGCTACAGAGGAAAAAAAGAACTTAAAAAATTTCTGGAGGAAAATTGTTATGACATATCGTGAAATGATGGATTTGTACAAGGAAGGCAAACTTGATGGTATCAAGAAGGAAAAGATCGAAAGAGATATCGAGCAGCACGAGATAATCAGCGATTATCTTTATGAGAATGAAAGTATGCCGTCAGTATCCGAGATACTTCTTGATGAGAAAACGGAAAATAAAGAAGATAAAGCGGAAACTATCGCAGAGAAAAGAGCTGCTGCCGAGAAAAAGGCGGAGCAGGATGCTAAGGTATTCATTAAGAGAGCCAAGAAAGCCGTAAGAAGAATGATGATCCGTATGGGCGTTGTAGTCGGTATCGTTGTTCTGGCTATCGTGCTTACAGTAATGTTTGTTATTCCTAAGATAGCAAACAGATTCTACTATGACCCGATGAATGCGAACGGAAGTACCTTCGAGAAGGATATGGCAGTATACTCAAGAATGTTTGCTCCGGATAAAAGCTGGTCTGATCTTAAGATCACCGGCAACGGCTACGGAGAATATGATCTGACCGTAAATTACGAACATCCCGACGGAATATCCGACCATATGGCATTTGAAACGGTTTCAGGTAAACTCAGCAAGGGTAAGCTTGATATGAACGGGAGCGACGTCTTTGAAAGAAAGAATTCATATCCCTTCCGTCCGGAATATGCCGGAGTATACAGAAGATATAATTATCAGGCTTCAAGCTGTTCTATGAACGAATATGATCCCGATATCAGTGATAAATGCATTAAAGAACTTGCAGGTCTTGATGACGACACTGTCTATGATGCTTATATCACCTTCGCAAGACCGCTGAGTCTGAATGAAGTGATTGATTTCAGAGTGAAAATGATTGATAACGAAATATACTTTGAAACTGACTGGTGGGCTGTCTGCCGGAAGGATGAATCATTAAACGGCGTAATGGAAGAAGAATATGAAGCTTCAGTGACAATGGGCTTTGCCGGATGCAGTAAAAACAGTGTTCCGTCATATTTCTACAGAAATAGTGTCGGTACTCCGGCAGATGATATGTGGTATACAGGTGTTGATGAAAGTGAGAAGAACGAAGGCATAAAAGAAATGACTGAGAAATATATCGAAGCAGTAGGATATATGGCAGGCCGCACCGACTTCATCAAAATGGTAAATAAAGACAATTCATACAAATACTATTCAGATTATAATGAAGATTCGATAAAGAATTATCTGAACGGATTCGCAGACGATCTTGAGAAAGACGGCGTTTATGTATACGGTGTCCGTCTGGGTCTTATAAAAGGCGACTATGTCAAGAACCTCAGCAAGCTTTCCGATGAAGGCATTGCCTACATTTACACCGAAGTACCGAGAAGCTGATGATCATTGTCGCTATCTGAATAATGTGAAATAAAAAATAAACTCACCGGAAAGAAGAACTGTGTTTCCGGTGAGTTTTTTATGTGTATGTAACAGCCGCATATCAGGGTGAATATATTCTTCAAAAAAATTCCCCCGCAGAAGCGGATCTGCGGGGGAGGAGATATGATGAAAAAATCAGTTAGTGATAGTTCTTTCTGACTCTTTGTCGAAAATATGGATCTTTTCAACGTCGAATGCGATCTCGATTTCTTCGCCTGCTTCTGCGGTAGATGACGGGTCAACACGAGCAACACCGGAAGTACCTTCGATATTGAGGTACAGATAGATCTCGTTACCCATAAGCTCGGTGATTTCAACCTGTGCCTCGATGATGCTGTCCTCTGATCTCTCAAGGAATTCAGGCTCATCGTGGATATCCTCAGGACGGATACCGAGTACAACTTCCTTGCCAACGAAGTGTGAAAGGATATTCTTCTTATTCTTTGATTCCGGAAGCGGAATTACATAACGACCGAACTGGATACCGTAATCATCGCCTGAGCGAACGATCGTGGAATCTATGAAGTTCATCTGAGGTGTACCCATGAATCCAGCAACGAACTGGTTACAGGGTCTTTCATAAAGGTTCTGAGGCGTATCAACCTGCTGAATGAAACCGTCTTTCATAACAACGATACGGTCAGCCATTGTCATAGCCTCTGTCTGGTCATGTGTAACGTAGATGAATGTAGTACCGAGTCTCTTATGGAGCTTGGAGATCTCAGTTCTCATGGCAGTTCTCAGTTTTGCGTCAAGGTTTGAAAGCGGCTCGTCGAGAAGGAATACCTTCGGGTCACGGACGATAGCACGACCAAGAGCAACACGCTGTCTCTGACCACCGGAGAGAGCCTTAGGCTTACGCTCGAGAAGATGAGCGATATCGAGTGATCTTGCAGCTTCCTCAACACGACGGCGGATCTCATCCGGCGGAGTCTTTCTGAGTTTAAGACCGAATGCCATGTTGTCAAATACTGTCATGTGGGGATAAAGTGCGTAGTTCTGGAATACCATTGCGATATCTCTGTCTTTAGGAGAGATATCATTAGCGAGTACGTCGCCGATATAAAGCTCACCCTTTGAAATATCCTCAAGACCTGCGATCATACGAAGAGTCGTAGATTTACCGCAGCCTGACGGACCAACGAAGATGATGAACTCTTTATCTTCGATCTCAAGGGTGAAGTCGCTTACTGCTACAACGTTGCCGTCGTAGATCTTGTAAACATTTTTCAAAGATACACTTGCCATAGTTTGCCTCCTGAGTTCGCTGTCGTCTGACTCCCTGCAACAGTAAGATAATCAATTGCTACGGGGTAAAACCGAAAGCGGATTTTTGATACTAAATTTAACATATTTACTATAACAGATTTTTGCAAGAAATGAAATACTTTTTTTTACTAAATTATTAAGTCTGTCTTTATATATAATTCACATAATACAAAAAAATAACTTGATTTTTGTTCATGTTGTATACGAAAATAACAATTAAATTCCATGTTTTCGGCTTAAAATATCATTTGTTTCATTTTCGGACAATTCTCTGGATTCGCCCTCCCGGAGATTTTCGTCAAGAAATACTCCTCCGATCCTCAGTCTTTTAAGACGGAGAACCTCCGCGTTCAATGATGCAAACATTTTTCTGACCTGATGAAATTTTCCCTCACAGATCTCGACAAGAGCGGTATTATCCCCGGTGATTTTCATTTCGGCAGGCATAAACTGTATTTCTCCGCATTTTATACCCGATGCAAAGGCTGAAATATCGCTTTGTGTAAGCTTTCTGTCGCACTGAGCCTCATAGAGCTTATATACATGGCTTTTCGGAGCGAGCATTTTATGAGCAAGCTCTCCGTCGTCGGTGATCAGTATGAACCCCTCGGAATCCTTGTCAAGCCTGCCGGCAGGAAAAAGCCCGTCGCGTCTGAGCTCCGGCGGCAGAAGATCAATTACTGTAGCAGCATTTTTATCCCTGCTTGCGCTGAGGATCCCGCGCGGTTTATTCATCATGATATACAGATACTGTCTGAACCGGAGTTTGTTTCCGCAGACGAATATCTCGTCTGTATCGGGGTCGAATTTTTCCTCGTGACGTTTTACAGCAGTGCCGTTCACGATCACCTGTCCTTTCCGGATAAGCTGTTTTGTTTCGCTTCTTGTCGCAATATTCTGTGAAGAGAGTATCTTGTCGATCCTTTGTTTTTCCATGCTCCCGCCTCCGTTTTTCTTTTTCCATGATAACACAAAAATTCGTCGGTTTCAACATTTCCTTATCTCCCCGGTGAGCAGATCATATATCATCCGGTAAGCCCTGCGGATCTTTGCGCCGGCAGAACACTGCATTGATTTCCGCATATAATGACTGTGGAGGTATGTTTTATGGAAACTGCTGTTTATGTTGTCGAAAAGGGCGATACCCTGTATAATATAGCGAAACATTTCGGTACTACAGTTGAGATTATCGCCGCCTTTAACGGAATAACCGACCCCGATGTCATTGATGCAGGCAGGATACTGAGGATTCCTTATGAGAATGAGGACGGGTATTATACCGTCAGAAGCGGCGATACACTCTACGGCATTGCAAAAAAATACGGTACAGCCGTCAGTATTCTTGCCGATCTGAATATGATCGAGGATCCCGACTATATCCGCGTAGGACAGAAGCTCCGTCTGCCGACGCAGGAGGGAGAACGGATATATGTCGTCCAAAAGGGAGATTCACTCTGGAGGATCGCGCAGAAATACGGCACGACCGTCGCCGCTCTTGCAAACCTCAACCGTCTGAGTAATACAGACTGTATCAGAGAAGGCATGAAACTTCGTATAAGCTGAAAATCCGGCTCATCGTGAAACTCTTTTCAGCAGGAGCATTGACGAGGAACAGATTATTATGCACAAAGCGATCTCAGCAGGTGCGGAAAGCCGGATAAAATGCAGGATCAGACAGGGGATAAGTGAGCATATCACGGGGCTGATGACCGTTTCCCGGAGATTCAGGGATATACCCGTGACTTTCATAAGGCGAAGAAAGCTGAGCGCAGTATTGAGCAGCTCGCTGAAAATGATCACCGCGATCACTCCCGGTATCCCCGTGACGGGAATAAGGAAAAAAGTCAGCATCACGCGAATAAGCGAATCCGCAAGGTTGATAAGGAAATAACCCGTCTGTTCGTTCAGTCCCTTGAGTATGCCGTCCGCTCCGCTGTCGAGATACATCAGCGGAACGACGGGAGCGAGAACCGCTATATAAAACCCGGTCTGTTCGCTGCCGTACAGGAACAGCCCTATTTCCCCGGAAAAAAAGATCAGCATCATCATCACGGGGATCGAAAACTGCATTATTCCGGTTATCATACGCTGAGTCATATGTCTTATCCCGTTTGTATGATGAAGCGAGCGCGCCTGTGCCATTTCCGGTATTATCAATGAGGCGAACGGCAGTATGAATACGGACGGGAATACTATTACGGGCATTGCCATTGCGCTTATACTTCCGTACTGCGCAAGCGCCGAGCAGCTGTCCGCACCGTATTTCATCAGTCCTGCCGGAATGAGGATATTTTCCGCTGCCGAAAGCGCGCTGCGCAGACCTGCGTTTGCGGTACAGGGTATGGCTATCGGCAAAGCTGATGATATCAGCCGTGCTGTCCTTTCGGGCGGTGCGGCGATCTTCTTTTTTTCGTGAAGGTAAAGAGCAAGCATGAGCGCCAGAGAAACCGTTTCCGCCGCTGTCGTACCCGAAACAGCCGCGCAGATCGCCTGTGAGGCTGCCTGAGACGGTTTCAGGCGTAAGATCAGTATACATATGCCTGTTTCGCAAAGCTGCTCTGTGAGCTGCTCAGCGGCAGTATAGATCATTTTCCTTCTTGCGGCAAAAAAGCCGCGCAGGACGGACGATACCGACATAAGAGGAAGACTCGGCGCAAGCAGCCTGAGAGCAGGCGCGGCGCAGGATCCGTCGGGGATAGTTCCTGCAAAGAGATCTGCCGATAAAAACATTACCGCTCCGGCAAGAGCGCCGAGGACGGCTCCGGATAATATAAACCGTTCTGTGATATAAAGCATTTTTCCGGGGACTGTCTGTTCGGAGCATAACCTTGTGACCGTTACCGTAAGACCGGAGGTCACGATCAGCGCGAATACGGCATAGACGGATATTATGAGCTGATATACGCCCATTCCGGCTGTGCCTGCCTGTCCGGACAGAAATATCCTGAAATACATCGACAGACACCGTATCAGCAGGGCTGATGTCGTCATTACCGCGCCTGTGCGCAAAAAACTCGCTTTTTGTATAGGATCACCTCCCCTGTGCAGAGCATAAAACGGAGCTTTATCAATGGCCGTTTCAGGCAGCGCCGCAGTCTGCCGGCCGTCAGATATGCGGAAAGAGCCGGTAAGCTGACGGTTATCGGTCGGGTTTGCCTTTATGTGATTCCCGACAATTTCTGATGAACGGTCATTGACATAAACATATGTTTAATTTACAATAGTATTACAGTATTAATTGCAGGAGAAGGAAAGATGTTCAGATTAAGACGTTTTTTAAAGGGCTACATATTCCAGCTCACGGTCGGACCGCTTTGCAAGCTCATCGAGGCTGTATTTGAGCTTATGATACCGATGATAACGGCGGATATCATTGACACAGGCGTGAAAAACAATGATGCAGGCTATGTTCTCAGCCGCGGCGGACTGATGGTTCTGATGGGGGCGCTGGGGCTTTGCTTTGCGCTCGTATGCCAGAAATCCGCGTCCATTGCATCACAGGGATTCGGTACAAAGCTCAGGAACGCAATGTTCCGGCATATCAATACCCTTTCCTATGAGGAGATCGACAGGATAGGCACACCGTCGCTTATCACCCGTATGACAAACGATATAAATCAGCTCCAGCTTGCAGTGGCAATGCTTATCCGTCTTGTGATACGCGCTCCGTTTCTTGTTATCGGCGCAATGATCATGGCGTTTATGATCGATGTGAGAATGGCGCTGATATTTGTTGTCGCAGCTCCGCTTATAGCGCTGGTGCTTTATATCGTTATGACGCGCTCTGTCCCTTATTTCAAGGCAATGCAGAAAAAGCTCGACAGGGTATCGCTTATTTCACGCGAGAACCTTTCGGGCAACCGCGTTATCCGCGCCTTTGACAAGCAGGATTATGAGCAGCAGCGTTTCGATTCCGCGAACAGTGAGCTTGCATCGACAGCCGTTCGCGTGGGAAGGATATCCGCTCTGCTTAACCCGATAACATATACGATAGCTCAGGCTGCGATAATAGCAATAGTCTGGATGGGATCCTGCTATGTTGACAGCGGAAGTCTTCAGACAGGACAGATAATCGCCCTTGTAAACTATATGACGCAGATACTTCTTGCTATGATCGTGGTATCAAATCTTGTTGTTATTTTCACCAAGGCGGCTGCAAGCGCGTCGCGCGTAAATGAGGTATTTGATATGCAGCCTTCCGTTACGGAGAAAACGCATAAGGATATTTCCCCGGACGAAAATGCTCCTGCCGTTGTTTTTGACAATGTTTGCTTTGCCTACGGCAGCGGCGGATATGCCCTGAAAAATATCAGTTTTTCCGTAAAGAGGGGTATGACAGTCGGAATAATCGGCGGCACGGGTTCGGGCAAATCCACTCTTGTGAATCTGATACCTCGTTTCTATGACGTATCCGAGGGCAGCGTCAGCGTATACGGCAATGATGTCAGGGAATATTCCTTTGAACAGCTGCGCTCCGTTATGGGCATAGTCCCTCAGAAGGCGGCGCTTTTCAGCGGAACGATAGAGGATAATCTTCGCTGGGCGAAAAAAGATGCTTCCGATGAGGAAATAAACAAGGCTCTGCGAATTTCTCAGTCGTATGAATTTGTTGAAAAGATGCCGGAAAAAACAAAAAAGACGGTCACCGCAGGAGGAAAGAACCTTTCGGGCGGACAGAGGCAAAGACTGACGATAGCGAGGGCGCTTGTCGGCAGTCCGGAAATACTTATACTTGACGACAGCGCAAGCGCGCTTGATTTTGCGACGGACGCCGCGCTGAGGAAGGCTCTGCGTGATGAAACAAAGGGCATGACGGTGTTCATGGTATCGCAGAGGGTCGGGACCGTCCGTTATGCGGATAAGATACTTGTCATTGACAACGGCGAACTGGCAGGGCAGGGTACGCATAACGAGCTTGTGAAAAGCTGCCCGGTTTACCGTGAGATATGCCTGTCACAGCTCAGGGCAGAGGAGGTGGAAAACTGATGAAGGACAAAAGCAAAGGATCCTCCGCCGCCACATTGAAAAGAATACTGAAATACGCTTCTCCCTACAAGGGAAGGATCGTTCTTGCGCTGTTATTTGCATTTCTGTATGTCGTTTTGAATCTTACTGCTCCGGTGCTTGTCGGCTATGCGATAGACAATGCCGTCGGAACGGGACAGGTCAATTACGGCATGATACTTGAACTGCTCCTGCTTACGGGAACGGTTGTGGTTATGTCATCTGTTTTCCAGTGGCTTATGAATCTCTGCACGAATTACGTTGCTTATTTTACCGTCAGAGATCTGCGCCGCGACATCTGCCGTAAATTCAATACCGTTCCGCTGAAATATATCGACGGCCATCCGCACGGCGATCTTCTAAGCAGAATGATAAACGATACGGACAGCATCGGTGACGGTCTTCTGCAGGGGATAACACAGCTTTTTTCGGGAATAGTGATGATACTCTGCACACTCGGTTTCATGATATTCCTGAATATCTATATTGCTCTGGTGGTAGTGATTATTACCCCTCTGTCAATGTTTGTTGCGGCATTCATAACAAGGCTGAGCCAGAGAATGTTCCGCGAGCAGTCCGCTGCACAGGGAGAACTCAGCTCGTATATCGAGGAATATGTCGGCGGTCAGAAGATCGTCAAGGCATTCGGCTATGAGCAGCGTTCACAGGAAAGCTTTGAACAGATCAATTCACGCCTGCAGCAGTGCGGACAGAAATCCCAGTTTTATTCATCTCTTGCAAATCCGAGCACTCGTTTCGTAAACGGGCTTGTCACGGCGGCGGTCTGCATTACAGGATCGCTCAGCGCGATACAGGGGACGCTTTCCGTCGGACAGATCGCTGCGTTCATCACATATGCGAATCAGTATACCAAGCCTTTCAACGAGGTAACGGGCGTTATTCCGCAGCTGCAGTCGGCTCTTGCAGGCGCGGACAGAGTCTTTGCGATGCTCGACGAAGCCGACCAGACCCCTGAGCCGGAAAATGTACAGGAGCTTTCTTCATGCAGCGGCAGTCTTGATATAAAGAATGTGGATTTCTCATATGTTCCGGACAGACCGCTGATAACCGATTTCAGTCTGCGTGTAAAGCCCGGTCAGCGGATTGCGATAGTTGGTCCGACAGGCTGCGGAAAGACGACATTCATAAATCTTCTGATGCGCTTTTACGATATCGACGAGGGTGCTATAATGCTCGACGGGAAAAATATCTATGAGCTGACACGAAGCTCCCTCAGGCGCAGCTACGGCATGGTGCTGCAGGAAAGCTGGCTTTACAATGCCACGATAAGGGAAAACATTGCCTACGGACGTCCCGACGCAACTATGGACGAGATCAGAGCTGCCGCAAAAAAAGCGTACATCGACCGTTTTATAGAGCGTCTGCCTGAAAAATACGAAACTATGATAACCGAGGAAGGCGGAAATCTTTCTCAGGGACAAAGACAGCTGATGTGCATTGCAAGGGTAATGCTCTGCCAGCCGCCCATGCTTATACTTGACGAGGCGACAAGCTCCATAGATACACGCACGGAAATACGGATACAGCGCGCTTTTGCGGAAATGATGAAGGGCAGGACGAGCTTTATCGTTGCGCACAGGCTTTCGACTATCAAGGAAGCGGATATCATACTTGTCATGAAGGACGGCAATATCATAGAGCAGGGCAGCCATGACGAGCTTATGCAGCGCAAAGGCTTTTACTGCAATCTTTACAACAGTCAGTTCAGCAGCTGATATCAGTTGCGGAGCTTATGATGAAAACTCCCCTCTTTTGTACGGATCAGCGTACAAGGAGGGGAGTCTTTTTCTGCGGCTGTCTTAGGCGTTGGATCTATCCCGGATATGCTGTTATGTCAAGATCATCGGCGTTTGCATAGTATGTAACAAAAAGAGAGGTGACGAAAAATGGGAAAGCCTGCGATCATGGTGTCGTCTGTGACAAATGCGCTCAGGGGACAGAAATTACTTGCTTCCCACGGGATAAGAGCTGAAATACAAAGAAGTGTCGGAAAAGGTGAAAGAAAGGGCTGCGGCTACAGTCTGATCGTTGCCCCGGATAAGAGTGATACGGCTGTCGGGCTGCTGATAAAAAGCGGTATAAAGGTAGTCGGACAGACGGAAAGGGGCAGTATCTGATGATATATCTTGATAATTCCGCTACGACTTTTCCGAAACCGCAGACGGTGAGAAATGCCGTATCTGCGGCAATGGCGGCGTCTGCAAATCCCGGGCGCAGCGGACATCCGCTGTCGCTTGCCGCCGCAAGGAAAATTTATTCCGTCAGACAGACAGCGGCTGAATTTTTCGGCATGGAAAACGAAGCCCGTGTATTATTTGTGCGCAACTGTACAGAAGGACTTAATATCGCGCTGAAGGGTCTGCTGCACAGGGGAGATCATGTTGTGGTATCATCTCTTGAGCATAATGCTGTCATGCGTCCGCTTGAAAAGCTTTCCGGGATCGGAGTGAAATATACAAAGGCGCGGATCTTTGCAGGTGATGATGACAGTACGATAGACAGCTTCCGCAGGGCAATAAACAAGGATACGAGAATGATAGTATGCACTCATGCGTCAAACGTCTGGGGTATAAGGCTGCCTGTTGAAAGATTATGCGCTCTTGCGCATACCTACGGGCTTTTGTTTGTGCTTGACGCAGCCCAGAGCGCCGGAGTATTACCGCTCAGCATGGCGGACGGATACGACGTAGTATGCTGCGCAGGTCACAAGGGTCTTTACGGTCCGATGGGTACGGGGCTGATGCTGTTATCAGAAGGAGTGGATCCGGATACGCTGACAGAGGGAGGAACCGGCAGCAATTCATTTTCGCTTGTTCAGCCGGAGGATCTTCCCGATCGCTATGAAAGCGGAACGCCGGATCTGTCCGGTATTGCAGGTCTGGGAGCAGGTATTGGATTTGTAATGGGCAAGGGCAGGGAGAAGATAAGCTCGCATGAATTTTCGCTGATCACGAGGCTGTATGACAGGCTGAATGGAAAACGGGGAGTTGTGCTTTATACGGATCGTCCGTCGGAGGAATATTCGGTACCGGTTTTATCGTTCAATATTGAGGGTATGCACAGTGAAGAAGCGGCAGCCGCTCTCGGCAGAAATGGCATAGCGGTCAGGGCAGGACTGCATTGCGCTCCGTGCGCGCATGAATTCATGAAAACTGAGGAGATCGGGGCGGTAAGGATATCGCCGTCGGTATTCACTGCGCGAAGCGAAATAGACAGGACGGCTCAGGCGGTTATCGAGCTTGCAGATCAGAGAAAGCCGAAGAGTTTACGTTTATAGATCATTGCCGGGGCAGCCGCGTATACGGCTGCTCTGCGGCTGCATTAAGACAAGCGTTAAAAAATAAAAAAATATTAAAAAAAGTGTTGCTAAAATCAAATGATATGTTAAAATAGTTATAGGATGATCTGCAAGGCGGCATTTTTTGAAGAATTATGATCAGTCCCTTAAAATTTCCTTTTGTTTTATTCCGGGGGTGTGAAAATGTGGGGAGCCATACAATCAATGTATGAATCATTCTGCGCTCTGATGCTTACGTTCAAGGTGTCAGACGTCCTTGATATAATTATTGTTTCGTTTATAATCTACAGCCTCATAAAAATCGTCCGCGAAACCAGAGCGGAACAGCTTGTAAAAGGTATTCTTATACTTCTGGTCGCATATGCTGTTTCGGGACTGTTCAATCTGAAAATGCTCAATACACTGTTTACATCATTTTTCCAGTTTTCGGTGCTGGCAGTTCTTATCGTTTTTCAGCCGGAATTGCGAAGCGCTCTTGAACATATCGGAAGAAGCAAGATCGGAAAATACTGGACGGGTCTTTCATCTTCCGGCGTTGAGGAAAATCATGTACGCCAGATAAGAAAATGCATAAACAGTGTTGTTGACGTGGCAGGAAGTTTCCAGCGCTCCAAAACGGGCGCGCTTATCGTATTCGAGAGAAGAACAAAGCTCGGAGAGATCGTCGATACAGGCACTGTTGTCGATGCGGAGCCGTCTGTTTCAATGATAGGAAATATCTTCTTCAATAAGGCTCCCCTTCATGACGGAGCAATGATAATCCGCGACGGAAAAATTCTTGCGGCAGGCTGTATCCTTCCGCTGACAAAGAATAATAATATCAGCGCCGACCTCGGGACACGTCACCGCGCGGCGCTCGGGATAAGCGAAAACAGCGACGCCGTTATCGTAGTGGTATCTGAGGAAACAGGAACTATCTCTATCGCAAAAAACGGCATCATCACAAGAAACTATACCCGTGAAACACTGAGCATGGAGCTTGAAGATGAGCTTATCCCCAAGGATAATGAAAAATCCGATCGTATTCCCATTCTCAACACCGTGATGAAAGGAAAGAAAAATGAAAGGAACAAAAAGTAAATTCAGTATAGGAAAGCTTTTTTATAACGATAAATTCGTTATGCTTTTCTCGATAATACTTGCTTTCATACTTTGGGTCAATGTGTCCGTTACTTCTCAGGAAACAAGATATCTGACAATTACGGATATTCCCGTTTCACTTCCCGATCTTGGGAATGACCTGCAGTTTTTCGGTGCTGAAGACCAGACGGCTGAGGTTCGTATATCAGGCAATTCTCTTGTTGTTGCAAGCGTTACGAGCAGCGATATCTATATCACAGCGGCTGATACGAGCAAGCTTACTTCACCGGGAAAATACACCGTTGATCTTGTTCCGAAAAAGGGCAGCGTCAAGACCGACTATACATTTGAATCCACCGTAAAGCCCTCTAAAATCGACGTTTTCGTAGACAGATATGACGAGAGGGAATTTGCGATCACCGATAAGATAGACGTAGGCTCCACTGCGCAGGGACATTATGCGGCGACGACAGTTCTTTCGCGCCAGTCAGTGACCATAAAGGGAGCAAAAAGCATTATCGACAGTATCGCTGAGGTCGATGCAGTCTACAGCCTTACTGATCCCGTTTCGGAAACAAAGACCGTTGAGGCTGCCATTGTGCTTGCGGATAAAAACGGGAATGCTATCCAGTCGGATTATATTACCGTTGATATTTCGACTGTTACTGCGACAATTCCCGTCCTGACGATCAAGACGGTTGATATAGTGCCGAGTATCATCAATGCGCCCGATTCGTTCGTATATGACAGCAGTATGGTAAGTATCGAGCCTTCCTCAATAGAGATCGCAGTTCCGCCTGAGGAGATCAATACAATAACGTCGATCAGGACAGAGGATATAGATATCTCAAGGATCAGCCTTACGAACAATACGCTTAATGATGTCGGTCTTAATATTCCTTCGGGAGTAAGGAATCTCGGACAGATCACAACTGCTGATGTGACCTTTGACAAGACAAAGCTTGCGTCAAAGAATTTCAAGATAGAGAAATTCACGGTAATAAATGAAAGCGAAAACCGCAAAACGACTGTTTCGACCAAATTCATAACGGTTACCATGATAGGCGAGAAGGAACAGATCAATTCGCTCACCGCATCAAATATCACCGCTGTGGTCGATATGTCCTCAAAGGGAAGCTTTTCAGGAAACGGCAGTATGCCTGTTACTATCAGCGTGAACAGCAAATATTCATTCTGCTGGGCATACGACAGCTATGAGGTCGATGTATCCGTCGCGGATACATCTGCGGAAAGCTCGGTCCAGACATCGCAGACATAAAGAAACAAGCGGCAGCGAAAAGCTGCCGCTTGAATTATTTGTTGTCAATACCGAAAAGTCTGACTGCATTTTTATACATGAGTTTGTCGTAGCTGCTGCGCGGGATAAGGCGGCGCAGCTCACCGAAATATTTCCTGTACATCGACGGCTGACCGTAGCTGTTGTACCAGTAGGTATCCTTTCCGTCTATCGGACTGTCGCTGCCGAACATTATCCTGTCGTCACCGTTTTTTTCCATGAAACGGATAGTGCTTTCCATCGGCACCCATGAAGTATCACCGTAAAGATTCGGCAGTCTGCCGATAAGGTAAATTGCCTCGTTATTATCCGTACCGAGTCCCATATGAACCATGACAAAGCTGATATCCGGATTGCTCTTTGCGGCATTGTAGACCCTTACGCAGGAGGCATTGTCACTTCCTCCGGTGTGCGATACGACGGGCAGCGAAAACGTCCGCGCAAGCTCAAAAAACGGCTGCATTTTTTCCCCGTCAAATGGAACGCATGAATGGAACGGGTGAAATTTCAGCGCCTTGATATACTGTCTGTTTTCTTCGATATAACGGCACAGATCATCGGTAACTGTTTCATGATAGGGGCGCAGCCATAAGGCGGCGCTTATCCTGCCGGGGTTTTCCCTGGCAAAATCCACCGCGCCCTTTATACATTCAAGCTGGGATCTCTGGAGAAAATTCGGCAGCGGACGCTGGGAATGATCAAATTCCGTAGCCCGTACATCAGAAACGATACAGTGATCTATCCCGTATTTTTTCATCGAATACAGAACGTCCTTCTTTTTCATATTGAAATTGAGGATCCGGCCGATATGCACATGGGTATCTATAATCATAAGACCACCTTATTTCTCGTCAAGAAGCTTTTGCAGTTCGTTCATAAATGAATGAATATCCTTGAATTGTCTGTATACCGACGCAAAACGGACATAGGCTACCTCGTCAAGATCCTTAAGGTATTCCATAGTGTATTCCCCGACGGTGGAGGACGGGACTTCGCGTTCGATACTGCTGTAAAGTCTTGTTTCCACCTTGTCGATGACCGCGTCTATGTCGTCCACGGATACAGGACGTTTCTCGCAGGCGCGCAGCAGACCGTTCATCAGCTTTTCACGGCTGAACGGTTCCCTTGTATTATCGCGCTTTATTATCATAAGCGGAGTTGATTCTACTATTTCATATGTTGTGAAGCGTTTCAGGCATCTGAAACATTCCCGTCTTCTTCTGATCCTTTCGCCCTCGTCAGTCGGACGCGAATCGACCACCTTGCTGTCCTCGCAGCCGCAGAACGGACACCTCATAACAATTTCTCCTTCCGTATTTTTTATTAGCTGATTGTAAAAGTCAAAAATCATCTGTTTATGCGGATTTTGGTATTTACATTTTTACAATTTTCTCCGCTTTTCAAAGCTTTTCGGGATTTGGCGCGGCGTGCTGACGACCTTTCGCCGTTTTACAATCGGCTGTATTTTTTATATGAAACTTTCAAGAAAATCCTTTGATTTTTTTATTTCTGACAGTTCTTTGTAGCTTGTACCGTATACCTCGATAATGATATCTCCGTCGTATCCGCATTTTTTCAGTTCGCGGAAAAACCTGCAGTAATCGAAATTCCCTTTGCCGGGCAAAAGACAATTTTTTTCGTCGGTGCTGTCGCTTATATGGATATGTTTCAGCCCGGATCCCATTATATGCATAAGCTCGCACGGGTCATAGCCTCCGCGCAGAGCCTGCTTTACGTCAAGTACGAAACCTGATTGCGGCGGAATATATCCTGCCATTCCGCGGAGAAAATCCGGGCGGTTCGCACAGTGGCGGTCAACATTTTCCTGCAGTACGGAAACTCCCCATTTTTCACCCTCGCTGCAAAGACGGGCGAATCTTCTGCTGTAGCCTTCGATATCAAGTACGGCGAAATCGTCCTTCATGCCGTGGATAACGAGCTTGTCGGCGCCGAGTCTTGCTGCCGCGCGGAAATAGGATCCGTACATTCTCACCCCGTCCTCAAAGCGTCTGGTATATTTTGAAAAAAGCAGGAAGGATTCAAATGCCGAACTGAACGGATGTATGCTTACGACCGAAGCACTATACCGGTTCAGCATCATTTTTATTTTATCAAGCTGATCGTTTTCCATTTCGGAAACGGTATTGAAGAATATCTCAAAGACCCCGAAGCCCTCGCAAAGCAGCTTTTCGAGCGAATCCATTGTCGTATGCGGATAAAGACATCCGGTAGAAATCCCGATTCTCATATCAAGCTATCCTTTTCGTTTTTATGCTGATTATATATATACTTAATTATATTTTAATGCTTTTTGGTAAATATGTCAACTGTTTTCCGTATTGCGCTTACGGCATTTTTTCATAGTACAGCCGTGAATGTGACCCATTTTCCGTATTCTCCGGAGGCTGTCAGAGTTCCGCCGTGTTTTATCGCGATCTCCTGTGCAATGGACAGTCCCAGACCATAGCCGCCGCTGCTGCTGTTGCGCGCCTCGTCCTCACGGTAGAAACGCTCGAATACTTTTTCAAGCTTGTCCGGAGGTATGCCCTTGCCGGTATTGAATACCTCGATTATTTTCCTGTTCTGTCTTGTATACAGTTTTACACGGATCTCGCCCTTTTCGTCGGAATATTTGACTGCATTGTCGATCAGTATGGATACGATATGCTTGACTGCGCTTTCGTCGCCGTTATAAATTATATCAGGCTGAACGTCAACGTCATATTTTTTCCCCATTTCAAACATACGGCTTTCAAAGGGGAGCGCTGTCTGGAGAACCGCATCTGAAAGACTGAAATCCGTTTTTGAGGAGGATATATCGGTTTTGTCGTCAAGCCTTGCAAGGGTCAGCAGCTCATTTACAAGCTCGCCCATTCGCACGGAATCGTCCTTGATATATGAAAGCCATTTGTTTTCTCCGATCTCGGCTTCAAGTACGTCGGCATTTGCGCTTATTACGGCTATCGGTGTTTTCAGCTCATGGCTTGCGTTTGAAATGAACAGTTTCTGCTTGTCGAAGGTTTCCTTTACGGGTCTGACAAGCCAGAATGACAATGCTTCGGCAAGTCCGAAAAACAGCAGCACCGATCCTGCTCCTGTAAAGATGGTTGTCAGCGCGAGATTGCGGTTATGCTGCTGAGCTGCCGATGCGTCAGTAAGACATATCATTTTTCCGTATTGCTTGTCGGATATCATATAGGCATAACTGCCGTAGTATCCGAAATCCCTGCCGGTGTCGATCACCCGCTGCGCATAATCCGTCAGAACAGAGGCGTCGATATTTGCTTCGGCATTGTGAGTGATCTCCTGAACCTGACCAAACCAGTCTGTTTTAATGTAAAAGGTGAAAAGCATCGGAGAACTGCTGTTTTCTCCGGGCGCTGCGGAGATGTTTTTCATTGTGCGTCCGTCGCTTGCGGTAATGCTTTCGAGAAGCTGGCGTATCTGCTGTGTTTCCTGATTCTGCGACAGGATATTGATAAGCAGCATAATTATCGCTATTGCTATTGTAAGCAGCAGCGTAATAATGAAAACGATCTTTCTTCTTAGTTTTTTTATCATGTTCAGGCACCTTCCAGACAGTAACCGATACCTCTTCTTGTTTTGATCTGGACATTTGAATGAAGCATCTGCAGCTTTTTTCTGAGGAAGGAAATATATACTTCCACGTTATTATAGGCGCTGTCGTCATCGCTGCCCCATATTCTGCTTACGAAATCCTCTTTTGTCGTATTTTTACCCGAATTGGAGATAAGCATTTCCATCATCTGAAATTCCTTTCTGCCGAGGACGATGCTGTTTGCTCCGCAGCTGAGCTCTCCCTTTTTCAGATCGAGGGTGATATCCCCGTAGCGAGGATTGATATCCTGCGCCATGCCGAGCCGCCTTGTCATAGCGCGCACACGGGCAAGCAGCTCTCCTGTGACAAAGGGCTTTGTAAGATAATCGTCCGCTCCGCAGTCAAGTCCCTTTATCTTATCATCGACCTCGCTTTTTGCCGTAAGCAGAAGAACGGGTATTTCTATTTCCTTGACGCGCAGATATGTAAGCACATCAAGACCGTTCATTCCCGGGAGCATGATATCAAGTATCATGCAGTCGAATCTGCCGGATAATGCTTTTTCCAGTCCTGTTTTTCCGTCGTTTGCCGTTTCAACGGAATAGCCTTCTCTTCTGAGCAGGGCGGAAACAGCGTCCGCAAGGCCTTTTTCATCTTCTACTACAAGAATCCTCATTTTTTGTTTCCTCCGTTATTCTGTCAGCCATTTTCTTCTGAAAAGCTGAGAAGGTCTGTGTCCTGCGTCCGAGGTCTGAAGCTCGGTCGGTTCGGCAAGTATTCCGTATTTTCTGCGGAAGGCAGCCTTGATGAGCGGCTTGCCGAGGATAATTTCATATATCTGCTGCAGCTGAGTCAGGGTAAAATATTCAGGCACGAGGTTAAGCGCGATATCGGTATACTGTACCTTGCCGCGCAGTCTGAGTATAGCGTAGGTGATGATCTTTGCGTGGTCGAAGGCTATTCCGTTATTTTCGAGTATCTCGTATTTTTCGCTTGTACCGCAATCATATCTTGTTACACTGTGGCGGACAAGCGCGCTGAGTACTGTATCGCCGTTTTTCATTTCAAGGCGCAGATCCGTGGTTTTTCCGAAGCCCCCGTCATATTCTCTTGTCTGCTGAGATTCGATATTCAGCTTTACGGAAAACCAGAGGGCGCGTTCTGCGTCGTCGCCTGCTTCGATATTGACCTTGCTGCTGTCGATAAGCGCAAGATAGGAGCAGCTCATGACCCATGTTCTTGGATCCCTGTGTGGATCGCTGAAGGTATAGAGCTGTTCGAGATAGATATTTTCGACGCCTGTTTCTTCTTTAAGCTCCCTTGCGGCAGCCTGCTCGGTATTTTCTTCCGGTTCGACAAAGCCTCCGGGCAAAGCCCAGCAGCCAAGACATGGGTGACCGCCTCTGCAGATAAGCAGCAGACGCAGTTCCTTTTCGGGGAGCTTGCGGTAATTTTCCTCTTTTTTATCGGCGGCGGAGAATATCGCCATATCCACTGCAACGCTTGGCTTTTCGTAATCTCCGGGACGGTATGCATCGAGAAATTCCTTTTCCGTCAGACCGTTTTTATCTCGTAATTCTTTCATATGCACCACCTGTTATTATTTACTTGATATTATCATATTTTTATTATATCAATAATATTATCTTTTGTCAACAATCTGTATGTATAAAAATATTGAGATAATCCTCTTATCGGAAGGCGGCAAATGCGGAGAAAAATATCTTGATAGAATAAAATATATATGATAAAATGTAGTCAGACTTTATGTATATTTTTAATGGAGGTGCAGACGTGAAAAAATATATCCTTGCTCTCGATGAGGGCACAACAAGCGCAAGAAGTATCCTTTTTGATAAGGAAATGAATATCGTCAGTATGACTCAGCAGGAATTTCCGCAGATCTATCCGCGTCCCGGCTGGGTCGAACAGGATCCTATGCGCATATATGCGACGCAGTATGCTTCGCTGACGGAATGTATAGCAAAAAGCGGCGTATCTCCTGATGAGATCGCCGGTATAGGAATAACCAATCAGCGTGAAACCGTTATCGTGTGGGATAAAAATACAGGAAAGCCGGTTTATAATGCTATCGTCTGGCAGTGCAGAAGAACTTCTGAGCTTTGCGAAAAGCTGAAATCCGACGGTTATTCCGACTTTATCGCAGAAACTACCGGTCTGCGTCCCGATGCATATTTCAGCGCGACAAAAATAAAATGGATACTCGATAATGTTCCCGGCGCTGCGGCAAAAGCCGAAAAGGGAGAACTGCTTTTCGGTACGGTCGATACATGGCTCCTATGGAAGCTTACTGAGGGAAAGGTGCATATAACCGACCGGACTAACGCCTCGCGTACTATGCTCTACAATATCAAGGAGCTGAGATGGGACGAAAGGCTCTGCAAAATGCTCGGCATACCGATGTCCATGCTCCCTGAGGTGCGCTCAAGCAGTGAAATATACGGAAGTATGAATCTGATGGGATCATGTGTTCCGATATGCGGTATTGCCGGAGATCAGCAGGCGGCGCTTTTCGGTCAGGGCTGCGTCAACAGCGGAGATATGAAGATAACCTACGGTACGGGCTGTTTTCTGCTTTCCAATACAGGAAATACTCCTGTATACAGCAATCACGGACTTGTCACGACCATTGCCGCGACTGCCTGCGGAGAAAAGGTGGAATATGCCCTTGAGGGAAGCGTCTTTACCGGCGGCGCGGTCATACAGTGGCTCAGGGACGAAATGGGACTGATACAGGAATCCTCCGACAGCGAATATTTTGCCGCCAAACTCAGCGATAACGGCGGAGTATATATCGTTCCTGCTTTTTCCGGGCTTGGAGCGCCGTATTGGGATATGCACTGCCGCGGCGTCATCACCGGGCTTACACGCGGCACAGGACGTAATTATATCATTCGGGCGGCTCTTGAATCAGTGGCTTTCCGCTCAAATGATGTTATTGATGCTATCCGCGCCGACAGTATGAGCAGGATCAACAGTATCAAGGTCGACGGCGGTGCATCTATGAATAATTTTCTTATGCAGTTCCAGTCTGACATATCAGACCTCAGGGTGATACGTCCCGGTCAGAATGAGGCTACTGCCGCAGGTGCGGCTTATCTTGCGGGATTATCCTCGGGGTTCTTTGACAAAAACGAACTATTCAAAGAACAAAGCGCCTGTACCGTATTTGAACCGTCGATAGATCAGGAAAAAAGAAACAGTCTGCTTTGCGGCTGGAAAAATGCAGTGAGATCCTGCATGGGAGGTAATTATGAATAAAACAGCTGTTACGTTTCCGTCCACAGATAATGTACATACCCTGAAAGGAATACTTTATACCCCTGACTGCGAAGCTAAGGGTATCTTTCATCATGTCCACGGAATGACCGATCACAAGGAACGCTATGATTCGTTTCTTGAGGAGATATGTGAAAAGGGATATATCTGTCTGGCATATGACAATCTGGGTCACGGTGAAACCGCAAATGACGAAAGTGAGCTTGGCTTTATCGCATCAAGGGACGGTTACAAGATCTTAGCGGAAGATGTGTGTTCCGTTGCGCGGCAGATGAAGGAGAAATATCCCGGACTGCCATATTATCTTATGGGACACAGCATGGGTTCGTTTATCGTCAGGCTTGCGGTATATATTTGTCCCGAAACCGCCGACAAGCTTATAGTAATGGGGACAGCAGGTCCAAGTCCGGTATATTATCCGGGGCTGGGTCTGATAGACGTCATCAGGGCAATATACGGCGAGAGGCATATTTCGCCGTTTCTCGAAAGCGTTGCATTCGGTACATACAATAAGCGGTTTGCCGAAACGGGCGGAGACTGGCTGTCGAAGGATCCGGGTGTCCGTGAAGCGTATGAGCGTGACAAATACTGCAATTTTCACTTTACGACCAGCGCGCTTCACGATCTGATAAAGCTGAATGCAGCCGTCAACAGCAAGAAGTGGTTCTACGGAGTAAGAAAGGGAATGCCGGTATTACTTGTATCGGGCAAGGACGATCCTGTCGGTGATTACGGTATGGGTGTATTCACGGTATTCAAGAAACTGAGAGCTGCCGGATGTGACGTACAGTTAAAGCTTTACCGTGACAACCGTCACGAGCTGATAAACGATACTGCGCGCGATAAGGTCATTTCTGATATTCTCGCGTTTCTATAGTTAAGGCAACACCGCACAAAGACCGCCTTGCAGCTTAGCACCACATCTGCTTGCTCTTTTTCCGTCATTCTGCACAAAACTCGCTTGATAACCGTCAGGGCCTTAAAACCTGCAGCGGACAATATCATAATTGAGCAGTAGTCAAGCTCTTTCAGGAAGAGGACAGGAGAGTTGCCGGATAAGACCGGTTTTCCTGATTGTGACGAATATCTGCCGGAGAAAAAAAGCTTGACAAGCAGTGTTTGACATGGTATGATAGTAGAGCCGCATACTGTGGGCTTGTAAGTGAGCATGGCTCCGCCTCCGGTAGCGAGTTTGAAACAGGCAGGTGCTATTATGTACGCAGTAATTGAAACAGGCGGAAAGCAGTACAAGGTTACAAACGGTGACGTTGTATATGTTGAAAAGCTTGAAGCCGAAAATGACTCCACCGTAGATTTCAAGGTGGTTGCAGTCAGCACAGACGACGGTTTTAAGGTCGGTGCTCCTTATGTTGAGGGTGCTAAGGTCAGCGCAAAGGTTCTTGACACCATCAAGGGTAAGAAGATCACAGTATTTACCTATAAGCCGAAGAAAAGCTCAAAGCGCAAGATGGGTCACAGACAAAGATATACCAAGGTACAGATCGAGTCCATCGAAGCATGATAAGAGCTGTGTTTTTCAGGAACCGTGAAGGTCTTATCACAGGGTTTCATATAAACGGTCATTCGGGTCTTGCACCGGCAGGAGAAGATGTGCTTTGCGCATTTGTTTCGTCGGCAGCATATCTTACTGCGAATACCATTACCGAGATAATCGGAGCCGGAGCGGACGCACAGGACAGCGACGGCGATATGATACTTACGGTTTATGAGAAGCTGACGGATTGTCAGACTATTCTTTCGGGGCTTATGCTCCATCTTGAAGAAACAGGGAAACAGTATCCCGACAATTTGAATGTAACCATTACGGAGGTGTAAATTATGCTGAAAATTAATGTACAGTTATTCGCTCATAAAAAGGGAGGCGGTTCTACAAAGAACGGCCGTGATTCCGAATCCAAGCGTCTTGGCACAAAGCGTGCAGACGGTCAGTTCGTGCTTGCCGGCAATATCCTCGTTAAGCAGAGAGGTACACATATTCATCCCGGCAACAACGTAGGCCGCGGATCTGACGATACTCTCTTCGCTAAGATCGACGGTACCGTAAAGTTTGAGCGTGTAGGCAAGGATCGTAAGCAGGTTTCTGTTTACGCAGTTGCTGCTGAATGATCATACGGCATTATAAAGGAGCTTCGGAGTGATCCGGAGCTTTTTTGTTTTGCGTATAAACATTGATATCTGCTTGTTTTTATGATATACTTATAATGATTATTTATGTCTGCTTGAAAAGAGGATGAACGATGCATGATATGGTGAAAAAAATAAAGAACAATCCTTATACCGCGGCAGTTTTGCTGTTTCTGATAATAGCGGCGCAGATAGTAAATATCGTTGTCGTTTTTGTCAGTGAGAAAACGGAATATCACTGCGATGAGCTGTATTCCTTCGGACTTTCAAATAGTTTTTACCGTCCGTTTGTAGAGAATGATAACATTCGTTCATTGGAATTTGAGCATATAGAAGAATGGTTTCCCGGTGAACTTTACAGGGATTACCTGACTGTTCAGAAGGGAGAACAGTTCCGCTATGATTCGGTATGGTATAATCAGGGTCAGGACAGACATCCGCCGCTGTTTTATTCCATAATACATACAATATGTTCATTTGCTCCGGATACGTTTTCTTTCTGGTTCGGATTTGTTCCGAATCTGGTGTATTTTGCCGTAATGCAGTTCTTTCTGTATAAACTTGCAAAGAACGTTCTTAAATCAAAGTATCTTGCTTTGCTGTTCTGCCTTTTTTGGGGTTTTACTGTAGCAGCGCTGAACAATACCCTGTTTATCCGAATGTATTGTATGCTGACAATGTGGACGGTCATACTGATGTATCTTCATTCAAAGCTTGTCCTCAGAAAAGAAAAAATAATATGGAAACAGCTTATACCTCTTACGATAGTTACTGCACTGGGAGCTTTGACACAGTATCTTTTCCTTTTTGTGGCATTTGTGATCGCAGTGTGTTTCTGCTTGTGGTATCTTATCAATAAATGCTATAAAAGTTTCTTTGCATACGGAGCTTCAATGCTTGTCGGAGTCCTGCTGTTTTTTCTGATATATCCTAAGGGTTTTATGCATATGTTCATGGAAAGCGGAGAAACAGGCGGCGATCTTGCAAGACAATCCGTTTTTTCTGTCCGATATTTATTTATGGATATCTTCTGTATAACAAGATCGGATATAGTGTGGCTGTCATACTTTTTGCCGCCGTTTATCGGAATATTGATCATATTGTCGCTGCCGGTACTGTTTTTATTTCGTGACAAGCTCAGAAGGCTTCCCGGAAAGATACGGGCTGATTTTTCAGCTTGGAAAGAAAACAAAATGCCGCTGAAAGAAACGCTCGGTAAGCGACTGAAAGAAAGACCGGTATATCTAAGTATGTTTATCAGCACAGTGCTGATAGTAATGATAGTATCATATCAGATATCATTTATTATAGGTTTTGCCAACAGATATCTGTATATAATATATCCCTTCGCAGGTTTGCTTATTTTTGCCCTGCTGTGTAATATTTTCAGAAGGATCAGGCCTGGGAAGATAGTGCTTACGGCGATCACTGCGGCATTGCTTCTTAATATAGCTGTAAAGGGCTCGATAGTTTCATACTGGACATACAATAACGATATTTCTCTTCATGATATGTTTACGGACAGTAATGTTATTGTAATTTTTGATAATGATTCGACTTTCAGCAGTTTATCAACATTTTCATATGAACTGTATAATACCGATCAGGTATTTGTAACTGATTATGCCGATATCGAAAAGGATCTGCCTGCCATAGCAGGACTTGAGTCGGATTCTCCTGTATATATAATGATGTATACAGCAGGGAGCGGAACAGATGATAAAGGAAGATATGCTACAAATCTCACATGGCATCCCGAAAAGGACGAATATATTTATGACAGGATATACTGTGATGAATTATTCGGTAAATTTGTTGATGCGGGTGTAGGTTCAGACTTTGAATATAAAGGTGAATTTGTTTTTATAAAAGGAGATTATTATATCTATAAAATAGGATAATTGGGAGGAGCAGCTATGTTTGTTGATATAGCAAAGATTTTTATTAAGGCAGGAGACGGCGGTGACGGCGCGGTCGCGTTTCACAGGGAAAAATATGTGGCGTCGGGAGGTCCCGACGGCGGCGACGGCGGCAGAGGCGGAAATATCGTCTTTGTGGCTGACGACAATCTGTCTACTCTGGCGGATTTCCGTTACAAAAGAAAATATATAGCCGCTAAGGGCGAAAACGGCAGAGGCGGAAGATGCAACGGAAAAAAAGCCGATGATCTTGTTATCCGTGTTCCGAGAGGTACTGTTATCAAGGAAGCGGCAACAGGAAGGATACTTGCGGATATTTCCGATAAGGAGCCTGTGATCGTCGCAAAGGGCGGCAAGGGCGGCTGGGGCAATCCTCATTTTGCAAGCCCGACAAGACAGACTCCGCGCTTTGCAAAGCCCGGTCAGCCCGGTGAGGAATTTGAGGTACAGCTTGAGCTTAAACTCCTTGCCGATGTCGGAATAGTAGGTTTCCCGAATGTCGGCAAATCAACGCTGATCTCCGTAGTAAGCGAGGCAAAGCCCGTTATCGCGGATTACCATTTTACGACGATAACACCTGTTCTCGGCGTTGTACGCATGGGACCCGACCAGTCATTCGTCATGGCGGATATCCCCGGACTTATCGAGGGCGCAGGCGACGGAGCAGGACTGGGACATCAGTTTCTGCGCCATGTCGAAAGATGCAGGCTGCTTGTCCATATGGTAGATGTTTCCGGCAGCGAGGGCAGGGATCCTGAGGAGGATTTCCGCATTATTAACAGGGAGCTGAAGAAATTCAATCCTGAGCTTGCAGAGCGTCCGATGATCGTGGCAGGCAACAAATGCGATCTTACCGATGACGAAACTGTGGAGAAATTCAGAAAATTCATTGAAGAACAGGGATATAAATTCTTTCCGATCATGGCTGCTATCTCATATGAAGTTGAGCCTCTCCTCAAGGAAATACAGGAGCAGCTTTCAAAGCTGCCGCCGGTCG
The DNA here is from genome assembly GCA_902778175.1 of uncultured Ruminococcus sp. Taxonomy (GTDB): domain Bacteria; phylum Bacillota; class Clostridia; order Oscillospirales; family Acutalibacteraceae; genus UBA1213. Next base: position 56,323 of record CACYWT010000011.1, read on the forward strand.
CAAGATACGAAGCGGAGCCTGCTGTGCTGCCTGATGCGGAAGAGATCAATAAAAACGATATCCGTGTTACAAATCACGGCGGCGTATATTTTGTCGAGGCGGATTCGCTGCTTCGTGTGCTTCGCATGATAGATTTCAGCGACAGCGACAGTGTTCAGTATTTCCAGAGGGTACTTATCAGCTCCGGCGTCATTGACGCGCTGAGAAAGGCGGGAATACAGGAGGGCGATACCGTCAGCCTTTATGATTTTGAATTTGAATTTGTGGAATAAGGTGGAATAATGTCCAGACTATCTCTTATGAAATGCGACCCGAAAAAGATAAGCACACACGGTCTTGCCTTTGTCGGGGACGGGGTATATGATCTTATTGTCCGCGAGGAGCTTGTATGTCAGGCAAACAGCAGAATAAAAGAATTGAATATCCGCAAGGTGGAAATGGTTCGCTGTCAGTCGCAGGCGGCTTTGGCAAAGCGCATAGAACCGTTTCTTACCGAGGAGGAAGCGGATGTTCTTCGCCGCGGAAGAAACGTACACGTTTCTCATGCGCCTAAAAATGCTGCTATGGCGGATTATCATATGGCGACGGCTTTTGAAACGCTGCTCGGATATCTTTATTTATCCGACAGGATCGACAGGATAAGGGAGCTTTTGCTACTCGGACAGGAATAGACTGACATGATCCTGCGCAGCGGAGCCGGAGTATGATTTGCTGAAAGCAATCCGGGATTAAACTGTAAAGCTGCGGCGTGATCCTGACGACGGCGGAGAGGTATTTATGCAGAATGTACTGATAAAGGAACTGAAAAAGAAATTTCCGGTTTCTCCGGTATCGGGGCTGCTGAGGGATATCCTCGGCGGCGTTGTCGTCGCGCTTATTTCTATCCCTATATCAATGGGATATGCCCGTATTGCCGGACTGCCGATGCAGTACGGACTTTACGGATCTGTTTTGCCGATATTTCTTTTTTCGCTTCTGACGACCTCAAAGGATTTCGTATTCGGTGTGGACGCCGCTCCTGCCGCTCTTGTCGGAAGCACGGTCGCCGCAATGGGGATAATTCCCGAAAGCGAACAGGCGCAGAGTTTTGTGCCGACGCTTACATTGTTCGTTTCATTCTGGCTGCTTGTTTTCTATATATTCAAGGCAGGCAGGATAGTCAGATATATAAGTACTCCCGTGATGGGCGGCTTTGTTACGGGTATATGCTGCACTATCATTCTTATGCAGATACCCAAGCTTTACGGCGGTGACGCAGGCACCGGCGAGGGTACGGAGCTTGTCGGGCATATCATCAGTCAGCTTCCGTTATTTGAACCGCTGTCTTTTATTCTGGGACTGTCAACAATAACGGTTATAATGCTCGGAAAGAAATTTATCCCCAAGGCACCCGTTTCCGCGATAGTAATGGCGTTCGGGGCAATGCTGACGTTATTTCTTCATATTAATAATTACGGAGTGAAGCTGCTGCCTCATGTTGACAGCGGCTTTCCGGGATTCAGAATGTTACCGGAGATAAGCTCGGTGCATATGCTCCCTGATTACCTGCTTAATTCCCTGTCCATTGCGGTTGTCATACTTGCTGAATCAATGCTTGCCTGCCGCGGCAATGCAATGAAGGACGGATACCGCCTTGATACCAACCGAGAAGTGCTTGCGTATACGGCGGCAAATTTCGCAGCGTCGCTTTCGGGGTGCTGTCCGGTAAATGCGAGTGTTTCCAGAACGGGGATAGTCCGTCAGTTCGGTGTGAGATCGCAGTGGTTTTCGGTTTCTGCGGCTCTGGTAATGGTCGCAGTGCTGTATTTTGCTGCGCCGATAATAGAATATCTTCCCGTTCCGATACTTACTGCTATTGTTATTTCCGCTCTGATGAATGCCTGCGAATTTCATGAGGCTGCAAAGCTGTGGAAAACGAGCCGCAATGAATGTTATATTTTTATAGGGGCATTTCTGTCGGTGCTGATATTCGGAACCGTCGCAGGAGTAATGATAGGCGTAGTGCTGTCGTTTGTGGCTGTTGTTATCCGTGCAGTCGTTCCGCCGAGGGCCTTTATGGGAGTAATTCCCGGAAAGGACGGTTTTTACAGTCTTGGCAGGAACAGGGAATCACGTCCGTTGAAAAATACGGTTATTTACCGTTTCGGCGGAAATATTTTCTTTGCCAATATAGATACGCTGCAAAGTGATATCGAATCCGCAGTGACAAAGGATACAAAATGTATTATAATAAATGCCGGAGCTGTCGGAAGTATTGATACGACCGCAGCCGACAGGCTTGTACTGCTTTATCGTGAATACAAAAGACGTGGCATAAGTCTTTATATAACCGAACACGTCGGAGAAGTCAATGATATGCTGCGGCAATTCGGCGCTGATGAGCTTTTGCGCAGCGGAGCCGTGAGAATGACGACTGCCCTTGCGCTGAGGGATTATGGTATGTCCTGTCCTTATCCGCTTGAAAGTGAGGAAAACGAAGTTCAGTATGCTTTGTCCTTGCGTATGCAGAACAAGAGCAGGGCGCAGCATATTGACTCAGATGCCAGACCGCGGCATATCAGCCGCATGGCGAAGGGAATACAGCCGGAGCTTGAATGGGTTCTCGGCAGCAACAGCGAAGAATATATGGATATGATAGCTGACGAGCTGATAGAGGATTTTCTCGGAACTGAAATGACGGGCAAGTCTTTTGAAGAAGCAGGAAAGAAGCTGCGCTGGGGCAGGCTCAATTATTTTGACGAGGACGAGATCCTTGACAGGATAGAGCATCGAATTTCCGATATACAGGAGAATGATCCCGAAAAATTTGCAGGGCTTGTTGATATACTCGAACACAGGCGTGAGATAATAGAAAGGCGTATGTTCACTATGGACGAGCACGTTTTCGACAGGCTTGTTGCCGCGAGGAAAAAATATGCGGATAAGCTCAGGGAAGAGGATCCTGCATCATATGAGCAGTTTATTGCCCGAAGAAAAGAGTATTACAGAGAAATAGAAAGCTCCGATCCCGAGCTTGCGCGGAAATACCGTGAGCTTTACGGTGAAGAGATAACAAAAAAGGAATAAAAAGAGGAACATGAATGGATCAGCAATTGTTTGAGAATTTTATTACAGTAGGAACACAGGTGCTGGAGTTATTCATATTGATAGCTCTGGGTTTTCTTTGCGGAAAGGTAAAGATGCTCAACGACAAGTCGGTAAAGTCGATCACGGATATCGTGCTTTATATTGTATGTCCCTGTGTTATTGTCAAAAATTTCATACGTCCTTTTGACGGGACTATGCTCAGCGGACTGCTGGTTTCAGCAGCAGCGGCAATGTGCATACATATTATTTCGATAGTCATTGCAATGCTGATATTTCACGATAAAAAGCCCGAGAAAAACAGAGTATACCGTTTTGCGCTGATTTTTTCCAACTGCGGATATATGTCGCTGCCGATGCAGCAGGCCATACTCGGTTCGGACGGAGTTTTTTTCGGTGCTGTATACATAGTCATATTCAATGTGGTCATGTGGACATTCGGAGTATGGCTGTCAAGCGGAAACAAAAAGGATCTTTCCGTCGGAAAGATAATTCTGAATCCGTGCATAATATCAATGGTGGTCGGACTGGTTATCTTCCTGACTTCGCTGCCTGTACCTAAGCTTATCGAAGAGCCTGTCGGATTCATGGCAAATCTCAACACACCTCTTCCGATGATGGTAATAGGATATTATCTGTCCAAGGCGAAAATACTTGACGCATTCAGGGACGGCAAAGGTTTCATATGCGTACTGTTCAGGCTCATAGCCATTCCCCTGCTCGCATTCGGAGGAATGATGCTTTGCGGCATAAGTGACACTGTGCTCATCACCTGTGTAATAGCTGCGTCCGCGCCTGCTGCTGCGGCTACCACGATGTTTGCCGCAAAATTCGACAACGATGCCGAGCTTTCGGTCAATCTCGTTACCCTGTCAACTCTGTTGTCCGTTCTCACAATGCCGCTCATAGTCGGCTTCGCCCAGACAGCAGCCTGACCTCTCCGCTCTCTCGGGCTGCCCCCCGAACCTGCCGGGGGCTGCGCGCCCCTCTCTCGGGCTGCCGCCCGAACCTGCCGGGGGCTGCGCGCCCCTCTCTCGGGTTGCCGCCCGAACCTGCCGGGGGCTGCGCGCCCCTCTCTCGGGCTGCCGCCCGAACCTGCCGGGGGCTGCGCGCCCCTCTCTCGGGCTGCCGCCCGAACCTGCCGGGGGCTGCGCGCCCTTCTCTCGGGCTGCCGCCCGAACCTGCCGAGGGCTGCGCGCCCTCGACTGCGCAAGGGAGCAAGCTCCCTTGACCCGTTTTCGCGCTGAAAGTTCTATCGGGATTTAAGGCAATACCGCACAAAGATAGTGCCGCAGATGCGCCGTCTATTTTTTCGTCAGATTGTGCAAAACGAGCGTAGTTAACCTGACGGTTATCAAGCGAGCAAGCAGATGTGGTGCTAAGCTTTAAGGCGGTCTTTGTGCGGTGTTGCCTTAACTATATAGCCGCGATTCTCATTTAATGAAAACCGTGAATTACGAATGGTCGGTACGAGTTCAAAACAGAGCCGGAGGCGCACCGACCAACGCGAATTGACACCGGCGGCACGCCGGCGCAAATTGAGGGCAGCGTCACGCTGCTGATGGATTATAATAAAAGGGGATTTTATTATGGATATAAATGAAATAAAGGCAAGAGCGGAGGATCTTCGCTCTCAGATAATTTATCATAATAACAGATACTATAATGAGGATTCGCCCGAGATCAGCGACTATGAATATGATATGCTGCTCAGGGAACTGGAAAAAATAGAAAGCGATTATCCGCAGCTGATAACGCCCGATTCTCCTACACAGCGCGTTGGCGGCGAGGCTGCTGAGAAATTCTCTCCGGTTGAGCATACAGTCCCTATGGAAAGTCTGCACGATTCGTTCTCTCCGGAAGAAATACGGGAATTTGACCGCCGTGTCCGTGAAAATGCAGGAGGGACCGTATATGCAGTTGAACCCAAAATTGACGGTCTTTCCGTTTCTGCGGAATACCGCAACGGGATTTTCGTTCGCGGTTCTACACGCGGAGACGGAAGAGTAGGAGAGGATATTACCGATAATCTTAAAACAATACGCTCGCTGCCTATGAAGCTTACCCGTCCGATCCCCTATCTTGAGGTCAGGGGCGAGGTCTATATGTCGCAGGAAAGCTTTGAACAGCTTACCAGACGTCAGGAGGAAAATGAGGAAAAAACCTTCAAGAATCCCCGGAATGCCGCCGCAGGCTCACTCAGACAGAAAAATGCGGCGATAACAAAGGAAAGAAATCTCGATATATTCGTTTTCAATATACAGCAGATAGATGGTGCAGAGCTTAGCGGTCATATCCAGAGTCTTGACTTTCTTCGGGAGCTTGGTTTTACGACATTGCCGTTTTATTACCGCTGCGAAAATATTGACGAGGTTCTTGCCCGTATCGACGAGATAGGCAATATGCGCGGAGAACTTGCCTTCGGTATAGACGGCGCCGTTATCAAGGCGGACAGCTTTGACGTAAGAGAAACACTCGGCAGTACTGCGAAATTCCCCCGTTGGGCGGAGGCATACAAATATCCTCCCGAGGAAAAGGAAACCGAACTGCTTGATGTTGAAATAAATGTAGGCAGAACGGGTGTTCTTACTCCTACCGCGATATTCGCGCCTGTTACCCTTGCAGGAACGACCGTCAGCCGCGCTACTCTGCATAACGAGGAATTTATTGCCGAGAAGGATATCCGTATCGGTGATACCGTGGTTCTCAGAAAGGCAGGGGAGATAATCCCGGAGGTGGTATCTGTAGTTCGTCATAAAGACGGAGCGCAGCCCTACCGTATGCCGAGGGTATGTCCGTCATGCGGAAGTCCCGTAAGCTTTGAAAACGGGGAGGCAGCTCTGCGCTGCACCAATACGGAATGTCCTGCCCAGCTTATGCGCCATATGATACATTTTGTTTCCCGTGACGCTATGGATATAGACGGTCTTGGAGAAAGAATACTGCACGATATGTCGGAAAGCGGACTGATACATTCACCATTTGATCTTTACCGCCTGACAAGAGATGATATCCTCAGTCTTGAGGGAAAAAAGGATAAATCGGCGGATAATCTGATTTCTGCGATAGAAAAATCGAAGAGCAATGATCTGTACCGTCTTGTATTCGCGCTTGGAATAAGACATATCGGTCAGCGTGCCGCAAAGCTGCTTGCCGACAGGTTCCGGACTCTTGATGAGATAGCTGCGGCAAAGGCGGAGGATATTCTTTCCATTGAGGGCTACGGCGATATCATGGCGCAGAGCGCTGCGGATTATTTTGCTATGGATTCGACGAAAAAAATGATAGAGGAAATAAAGCAGCTCGGTCTGAATACTAAAAATCTTACCGAAAAGCAGGAAATAAAGGATAATCCCTTTATGGGAAAAACTGTCGTCATTACGGGAACACTTCCTACCTACAAGCGCAGCGAGGCTCAGGAGATCATTGAAAAGCTCGGCGGAAAGGCAGCAGGAAGCGTATCGAAAAAAACGGATTATGTTCTTGCCGGAGAGGCTGCCGGCAGCAAGCTTACCAAGGCTCAGCAGCTCGGCATAACAATAATTGACGAGGACGAATTCCGCAGAATGATCGGCGGAAATATATGAATGAAGGATTAAAAATGAAAAACGAAAAAAGGAAAACAAAAAAGGCAGGTCATTTTCTGCGATCCTACGGAAAGAAGATGCTGCACAATATTCTTCTTTTTCTGAAATGGTCGCTGATATCCATTGTTACGGGGATCATCGTCGGAGGCTTTTCCACGCTGTTTGCCTTTATCATGGATACCGTTACCGAATACAGGCTGCATAACGACTATATTTTGTTTTTCCTGCCGCTTGCAGGTATACTGACAGTATTCCTGTACAGTGCATTCAAATATAAAAATGATAAGGGAACCAATCTTGTACTGTCCACGATACACGCGCAAAGCGAGATACCATTCCGTATGGCGCCGCTTATTTTTATCACGACGATCCTTACGCATATGTTCGGCGGCTCCGCAGGACGCGAGGGAGCCGCTCTGCAGCTCGGCGGAAGTATAGGCAATCAGCTCGGGCGGTGGTTCAGACTTGATGATGCGGACAAGCGGGTCGTTGTTCTCTGCGGCATGAGCGCGGCGTTTTCTGCGCTGTTCGGCACCCCTATGGCGGCGGCGGTCTTTTCGCTCGAGGTCGTAAGTGTCGGCGTAATGTATTATGCGGCTCTTGTGCCGTGCGTATTCTCATCTATGATAGGATCGTATTTTGCAAGATCGTTTTCAATAAGGGAGCAAGATCTTACAATTAATGATTTTCCGACCATGAATTTTCTTAATGCAGGGGAAACGATCGGTCTTTCGATATTATGCGCGGCGCTGAGCATACTGTTTATACTGCTTCTTCATTCCACAGGCGACCTTTTCCGCAAATATCTGAAAAACCCGTATATCCGCATAACCCTTGCCGCTTGTGTTATTGTAGGTCTGACATTTCTTCTCGGGACAAGGGATTACAACGGTGCAGGAATGAATGTTATCGCCCGCGCCGTTCACGGAGAAGCTGTACCATATGCGTTTATTATGAAAATGATATTTACCGCGATCACCATTGAAGCAGGTTTCCGAGGAGGAGAGATCGTTCCGTCGCTCTTCATCGGCGCGACATTCGGCTGTACCTTCGGCAGTATTATAGGCTTTTCGCCGTCGGTCTGCGCGGCTGTGGGAATGATCGCCGTATTCTGCGGAGTGACAAACTGTCCGATAACCTCGCTTCTTATTAGCTTTGAGCTTTTCGGTTCGGGCGGAGTTCCGTATTTCATGATCGCCGTTGCAGTGAGCTATTTCATGTCGGGATATTACGGATTGTATAAAGATCAGACTATTGTATACAGTAAGTATAAAACAAAATTTCTTAACCGGAAAACAAAGCAATGATAAGATACAGGAGGGTCAAATATGAGGTTTCTGCTGCTTGATGAATCTGTAAATATGTTGGATTCGGGCGAGATGGAAAAGCAGTTGAGCAATTTTCAGAAATGGCTGAACGGCTTGGGTAACTGGTTTCTTTCGATACTGCCGAATATTATTATATCGCTCTTGATATTCATTGCAGGGTGGTGGGCGATAAAGCTCATCATGAAAGTAATGAACAGGGCGCTTGAAAAATCGAGTGTTGACAAGTCTGTCTATACCTTCCTTGATTCCGTTGTAAAGACGGTGCTTTGGATATGCTTAGGCATCTGCATACTTGCTGAGATGGGAATGAATGTTTCCACGCTTATTGCAGGCGTCAGCGCCGCAGCAGTTACGATAGGACTTGCGCTGAAGGACAGTCTTTCCAATGTGGCAAGCGGAACTCTTATCATCATCAACAGAAAATTCAAGACAGGGGATTTCATTGAAACAGAGGGTATCATCGGCGAGGTCATAAAGATAGAGATGATGTATACTACCCTGCGTACATATGATTATAAGGAAGTAATGATACCGAACTCCCGTCTGACGACCAATAACATTATCAATCATTTTACATTTGAGGCAAGAAGGCTTGAAATACCTGTTGCGATCAGCTACGGTCAGGATTACGACAAGGCGAGAAACGTAATAATGAAGGTCCTTGCCGATGACGAAAGGATACTCGACGACAGACCTAACAGGGTAATAATCGACACGTTTGCGGAAAGCGGAGTCAATCTGATAGTATGGCTCTGGTGCAGATCGGAATTATACTGGCCTGTGCTTTTCGATACAAAGGTGAATATCAAGAAGGCTCTTGATGCGGCAGGCGTAGAGATACCGTTCAATCAGATCGACGTTCATTTTGACGGTGACTTCAATGCAAAGCTTGACGCTCTCGGCGGAAACAGAAAAGGAGAAGATAGACCATGATCCTTGCAATTGATGTGGGAAATACAAATATCGTATTCGGAGGAATAGAAAAGTCCGTTTCCTTCTTTGTGACAAGACTTAATACAGACAAGAAAAAAACTGAGGACGAATATGCCGTAATGTTCAATACGCTTATTATGCTCAATGGTATGAAACCGTCGGATTTCAGCGGAGGAATAATATCCTCGGTCGTGCCGCAGCTCAACGAGATCCTCAGAAAAGCCGTATATACCGTTATCGGAAAGGAACCGATGGTGGTCGGACCGGGACTCAAAACCGGACTGAATATCCGCATTGATAATCCTGCGACTCTCGGAAGCGATATAGTTGTCGGCTGTGTGGCGGCGATAGCTCAGTATCCGCGACCGCTTATCGTAATTGATATGGGTACGGCAACAACCATGGTGGTGGTCGACAAAAACGGCATATACCGCGGCGGCGTTATTATTCCGGGAGTTATCGTTGCAATGGAATCCCTGACGAAGAATGCTGCCCAGCTCCAGTCCATAAGCCTTGATGCGCCGAAGAAGGCTATCGGGACGAATACGGCGGATTGTATGCGTTCGGGGATAGTATACGGAAATGCCGCCACTATCGACGGAATGATCGACCGCATGAGCCGAGAGATAGACGGAACTCCGACTGTCGTTGCAACAGGAGGCCTTTCGTCCAAGATAATACCAAACTGCAGCCACAGGATAATTCTCGACAATGATCTGCTTATCAAGGGACTGGAGATCATCTACAATAAAAACAATATATAATGTCTGCTGCATATGCAGAGTTTTTTTGTCCGGGTGAAAGTGCTGTTTGGGTACTTGAAATAATTCCCGGAATGTGCGATAATATAATGATTGAGGCAATACCGCGCAAGGATAGTACTGCAGATGAGCCTGTGAGCCGACAGACGGTCTTTGTGCGGAGCTGCATCAGGGAAAACGGAAGGATCGTTTTCCTGCATATGCTTTTTGTGCGTCATGCACTTGATAATAATGCTCGGCAAAAGGGTGGCAGTTAATGAAAAAAGGCATATATTGTACAATACTTGCGCTTGTGCTGACTGCGTCGGTTTTTATTCTTCCGCTGGTGAATCCCGGACAGCCCGCCGGAAACGGTGATTCGGGTCATCTGGAAAAATCCCCGGTCGCTATTACGGAAAAAAAGGGCGAACCCTCTGGCACACCGGAAATAGATGCTCCCAAAAGCGATGAAACCGTTACCTTCATAATCGAAACAGACGGTATTTCGCTTTGTGAAACAGCAGCGTCCGCAAGAAATAAATATGAAAACGTGACTGCGCTTATCCGCTCAAGTGATATACGCCAGTATACGGATATGATCAAGAAAAATCAGGCTGTCGTCAAGGCAAGTGTGCGCAGAATGGTTCCGTCCGCTGACCTCGATAACTGCTATACATATAATACGGTAATAAACGGTTTCAGCCTTAAAGCTCCGTACAGCAGCCTTTCAAAGCTGCAGGGTATTTCCGGAGTGAAATCCGTGACACTTGCTTCCGCCCGCAAGATCAGGGTATCCGATATAGATGAAGAGGAGGACATTACGCCTCAGATATCAGATGAAACTACGGCTGATGCTGCCGAAGAAAAAACAGATAATAAAGAAACGGAGATAAGAAAATCCGATTATACCGCTCCGCAGAAGGAGATCACGGGGATAGATTCCGCATATGAGTCTGGTTTTACCGGAAAGGGAAGTCTTGCCGTTGTTATAGACGACGGCTTTTCCTGCGGACATGAGGTATTTTCATACGCTCCGGATAAGAAAAAATATACTGCTGATGATATCAGCAGCCTTACCGGAGCCGTTCCGTTCAATACTGCGGAGAACGATTCTCCGTTTGTGAGCGGAAAGATAGCATTTGCATATGATTATGCAGGACGCGACAATGATCTGAAAAATCCTTCTTCCGATCACGGGACCGGTATGGCGTCTGTTCTCGCAGGAAATAACGGAAAGGAAAATGAAGATCAGTACCGGAGCGGAGCTTTTGACAGTCAGCTTGTGCTTATGAAGGTATGCAGTGACGGTGAAACGGTAATAGGCGACGAAGTTATTCTTGCTGCGCTTGATGACGCTGCAAAGCTTTCTCCCGATGTAGTGAGCCTCAGCCTCGGCGTTCCGAGAACGAGTACGGCTGCGGAGCTTTTTACAAGGGTATTTTCCGCTCTGTATAACAACGGCAGCTTTATTGCGGCTGCCGCAGGCAATAATGCAATAAATATCAATACGGATGTTTCTGACGGGGTCAATTCTCTTTATACCGACTACGGTACGGTATCATATCCTTCTTCGCTTTCTTTTATCACCTCTGTCGGTTCTTCCGAAAGCAAGAAACATTACGGTAATTATCTTTCCGTAAATGACGACCGGAAAATCGAATACAGCGATCTGCTTGATTCCGGCAGCGGAGAATCACCGTTATTTTCTGAGGTAAGTAAAAAAACGCCGTATGTCTATACAAATTCATATGGCAATGCTGACGACCTGTGGAAATTTGAACCGAGAAACAAAATAATTATTGTGAAACGCGGAGAGATCTCTGTTGAGGAAAAGATAAAGGCGGCAAGAACAGTCAATGCCGCAGGTCTGATAATAATAAGCGACGAGCCGCTCTATATCAGATTTACCGCGCCGGAGAGAAAGATCCCTGCAGCGGTTGTCGGCAGCAGCGCGCTGGAATATTTTACGGAACACGACAAGGGTATGCTCTTTGCTGCGGAAAAAACAGGATCATTTGACTGCGAAAACGGCGGAAAGGTATCGGGCTTTTCCTCATACGGCGTAAGCTCAGAACTGCGCCTGAAACCCGACATTCTTGCGCCCGGAACATATAATTATGCTGCGTCCTCGGACGGCTATGATCTTTATACGGGAACCTCGGTTTCCTGCGCGCAGACGGCTGCGGCAGCAGTGCTGCTGTCGGAATATGCGTCAAAATATGAGAAAAAAGACAGACAGCAGGTCGTAAATGCGCTGATGATGAATTCTGCCGAAAAAACGACACGGGGCAAGGGTCTTTATGATTCGCCGCGGCGCCAGGGGGCAGGAATACTCAATATAGAAAAAGCTCTCGGCAGCGGCGCATATGTTATTTCGCCTGACGGCAGCGCCGGAATAAGTATGGGCGACAGCGAAACGGGAGAGTTTTCTTTCGGTATGATAATAAAGAGTATTTCTGATAAGGAGCAGACCTTCCGCATTTCTGCAACCACTCAGACCGATAATATCAAAAAGGAAAACGATACCTCTATCAATACTCTCGTACCCGAAAATATCACAAAAAATACAGAAATATCATTTTCATCGGACGGTAAGGCAGTAAAGGAAATAAAGCTCTCGCCGGGAGAAAGCGTTTCTCTTGATGTGGATATGAAATTAAAGCCTGCTGCGCTTATCTCATATCTTTCAAAAGCACCGAACGGGTTTTATCTGGACGGATTTATTACATTGACAGAAACGGACAGTTCCGTCAGCCTGTCAGTTCCGCTCACAGGCTACTGCGGAAACTGGGAGCTTGCGGATATCTTCGATGTATCGCTGTATGATGACAGTGAAGGCGCGGTCATCGGGGGAACTTCCCTGACTGCGGCAGCAGCTTCCGGAAACTATTATCCGGGAATAACTATCGGAAAGAATACTACTGACGGAAAAATGCATAAGGATAAGCTTTGTATCGGCAGGGATACCGTGCGCAATGCGTTTGATATGCCTTCGTCGGGAGTATCGTTCGTGATACCGAATTTCTATCTCCTGCGCGACGCGGCTGATTTTACAATTACTATAAAGGACAGCTCGCAGAAAAATATTTTTTCGCGGAATATAGGAATTATTTCCTCGTTTACCGCAGGCGGATATGAGCCTTATGCCGAACTGCTCAGAAGCTTTAACAGTGACGGTCTGAAAAATGCCTTTGCTTCAATGAAGGAAGGAAATTACAGCTATATTGTTTCCGCATCTGCGGTATCCGCAAACAGCGGCGCTTCTGTGCCGCAGTCGGTATCCTATGATATAATAGTGGATAATACAGTGCCGTCACGTCCTGTAACAAAGACCTATTCCGACGGAAACAGGGTATATCTTGATGCAGAGTCCACAGATAAAAACGGAATACAGGGCTTTGTTCTTTATACGGCTGTTCTTTCGGGAGGACGTTATACCTATTCTGACAAGCTTGATGACCTGATCGCAGGAAATTATATGGATGAGGATTCGTATTTCCTTGTCAGTACAAAGGAAACAGCTACAGGGGCAACCTACACTTATGATATTACCCGTCTTTACAATCAGCTGAAGCGTGTCAAGGCTTATGCGGAAAGTGAAAAGGATATCGGAAGTTTTACCGAACTCAAGCTTGCGGTAAGATCAATTGATTACGCATATAATCTTTCACCTGCTGTTGCGGCTGATTCCATAGTTACGGGAAAGCTGACATATCATATGACGGATCAGAACGGAAAGCCTGTTCAGGGTGTTGCGCTTGCTTTCAACGGAAACACCAAAACGAGCGGCGGTGACGGAACGATAGTATTTGATAATGTCATACCCGGTTATTACGGTGTCACCATGACAAATGTTCCCGATGAGTATAAGACGTCTTTCACGGCTGAGGCTGTATTTACGGATATCGGGAAAACAGATTATGAAAAAACCATAAGCTTTACCTTTACCGGCGAATATTCGGAGGAAGAACAAAGCAGCGAAACTCCGACGGCTGATGAAAGCAGCAAAAAACCGGAGCAGCAAAAGAATGAGGTCAGCTCCGGTAAAAAAGATGCAAAGGATTATTTTGAAAACGACAATTCTATATTTGCTCTTATTTTTGTAGGCGTACTTGTGATAATAACGATTGCCTCTCTTGCAATAAGCAGGAAAAAGCGTGATACTTTCCGCGGCAAAACAGTTAGTCTTAAAAAGCCGCCCAGAAATGATCCCGACGGCATTGAAAAAATGAATGACAGGGAGAATTGATGACCGGTTATTATTATCCACATTTTTTTGAAGTTAAACACTTTAAATCCGTTTACAAATATGATATACTGTTTTTGTTAAGTATTAAGATCCGGAACATATAACCGCAAAGTATGTCCCCCGCCTCTAAGGCGGCGGGTGCCATATATCCGTTCAGTGGGAGTAAAAATCTCCCACTGAACGACAGCAAGCCTACCAGACGGATACAGGAATGGGATACCCGAATGCTGCACCGTGTTGCATCGCGGCACACAAAAAAGCTTGACCGACTTATGGTTTTTGTCACAAAGACAGGAAACAACGGATATATATGGTTTATGATATCAATTCCCATGCTGCTGATAAACCGCTACAGGGCAGTAGGCTATACTGCGATACTTGCAATGCTTATCAGCGCGCTCGCCGGAGAAATAACCATCAAGCACATTGTTGCAAGAGTACGTCCGTGCGACAGTGAATTCGGACAGGAGCTTCTGATAAAGCATCCCGCGCATTATTCATTTCCGTCAGGGCATACATCGGCATCGTTTTCCATGACGGCGGTAATGTTCTTCATGCTTCCGGTGCTGTTTATCCCCGTCCTTATATATGCGTGTCTTATGGGTTTTTCACGGCTATATCTTCTTGTGCATTATCCCACTGATGTGATGGCCGGGATCGTTCTCGGCACTATCTGCGGAACGGTCGCTGTTTCGGTTTATCCTTACATACCGTTTTTCCCGTTCTGAAAAAAATATGGTGAACTCGTTCCGGAGTTCACCATTTTTTTCTGTATTGCAAATTCGGATCGTATCAGATGAGAGCCGTAGATCCGGTGCATAATGACTGAAAAGATAAAAGCAAGACAGGTGAGTGCTGCATATTACCGTCAGGCGTGATCTGTTCAGCGGTTCATTAGTATGAATTTATGAAATCGTCTATCTCAGCTTCATTATCGTAATGGAGAGAACCGTCATATTCTGTGAAGATCCAGCTTTCGATATGTCTTGCATATTCTCCCTCGGCGATTATGTAGAACGGACTGTTTATCTGCAGGCTTATATATTTTTCATTTGCCGTAGCGAATGACGAGCAAGACTGGAACGGATAGAGCGCTGTACGGTTATGGACATATCTTTTTACAAGCGCATGACCGTCCTTGACAAAGCCGCAGAAGCCGGCTGTATTATTGACTCCGGTTTTGAGCCGTTGGGAATAATTCGTATTTTTGTGAGCGGTAATGTACTGATCCCCGACAAAGAGGCGTTTATCTCTCCAGCTGCAGTTTTCCCAAAGTGTCAGAACCCTGCCGGGACGATCCGTTTCTCGTATATTGCTCTGAGGAATAAACACAAAGCCGTCATCGGTAAAAGGAGTTTCGGTATATATTGACAGACGGATATCCTGCGGCGAACGGTTCAGTACGCTGTGCACGACCATAAAGCTGCCTATTTCGCTGCTGAAAACGACGTCCATTGACAGTTCAAGCTGTGCAGGCTGAGTGAGCGTCTGGACAAAGCTGACGCCGTCCTCAAGCAGACTGTAGCGGACGGGGCTATCGTCGCAGTAAATTGCGTTGGTACTTTTTTCGAGAGCTATTCTCATTTTATGACCGTGATTACGGTGTATTTCAGGGTCAACGGTATTGTAGATAAGGTTCGGGCTGCCGTTCCTGCTTACGCTGACGATACGAGGACCGTAATCCAGAGTTACCAGCATTTCAACATCATCATTACAAAGTCGTGCGCAGTGACCGAATTCATCTGACACGATCTCACTCACGTTAAGGGACATGAGCATCATTCCTCCAAAAAACTGATATTCATAAGTATAGCATAATCATATCCGAAATGCAACTGCTAACGTGCCGGCAGTTGTAGTGTGAAGAAACCTGACGGAAAACAGTAACTCCGACTTGCGCCTGTTTTTTTCAAAGGGCGCAGATGTCCGGCAGACTTTTTTTGAAGAGGGGGACGCCCCGGGAAAGAGGGCGTTCCTTAAATAATCCCCTATGCGCCAAGCGATGAACGAATACGCAGCAGAGCGCTCTTTTCGAGCCGCGAAACCTGCGCCTGACTAATACCGATCTCGTTTGCGACCTCCATCTGCGTTTTGCCTTTGAGATATCTCATTGTCAGGATTCGCTTTTCCCTTTCTCCGAGATCACGGACAGCCTCACGCAGGGCAATGCGGTCGAGCCAGCGGTTATCGTCATTGTCGTCACCGAGCGTATCCATGATATAGACTGTATCGCCTCCGTCGGAATATACAGGCTCATATATCGAAACAGGTTCGACTACCGATTCAAGCGCAAGCACGACGCTTTCCTCGGGGACAGACAGTTCCTGAGCTATTGCGGCGGCAGTCGGCTCCTTTCCCGTTTCGGACAGGAGCTTTTCGCGCACCTGCATTGCGCGGTAGGCGGTGTCCTTTATCGAACGGCTTATTCTCATGGGACTGTGATCTCTCAGATAGCGCCGTACTTCTCCTATGATCATAGGAACTCCGTAGGTCGAAAATCGCACATCTTTGTCACAGTCGAAATTATCTATCGCCTTTATCAGTCCGATACAACCTACCTGAAAGAGATCGTCGGGGTTTTCTCCCCTCGAAGCAAATCTCTGTATTACGCTCAGCACGAGCCGCAGATTTCCGCTTATCATTTCTTCTCTTGCCTGCTCCGCCTGTTCGTGTGATCCGTGACGTATCAGCCGCAGCAGTTCTTTTTTTCTTTCCTCGGAAATAACTTTAAGCCCCGAGGTATTGACTCCGCATATCTCTACTTTATTAAAAACCACGGCAATTCCTCCTTATATGGGAATTATTGCCGCGGCAAATACTATTTATTCACTTTATATGACCGCATATGCCAGCTCTTTTTCATTTTCTTCTGAAAAAGCCGACGGAGTATCTGCGGTACTATTCTTGTACTGTATTTCCTGAAAAAATGAAACAGCCGATACAAACGTACCGGCTGCAAACTGCTTTTGATTATTCAGCAGAAGGAGCGCCAACGGGGCAAACCTCAGCACAAGAGCCGCAGTCTACACAAGCGTCAGCATTGATTTCGTACTTGCCGTCGCCTTCAGCGATAGCGCCAGCGGGACATTCACCTGCACATGCGCCGCAGGAGATGCAATCATCGGAAATTTTGTAAGCCATGAGAAAAGCCTCCTTTTTATAATTTCTGCTACTATTATACCATCTTTTCGGAAAAATGCAATACTTTTTTATTTATTGCCTTAAAGATATCTGTACATTGTAAATTCAGAACTGTTGTGCTATACTGTTATAAGAGTCGATATCAGGGAGGGAGTATGAGTGCAGGATAATGAAAGAACCGAACCTCTCGGCAGAGGAATAAAACTGATAGTGTCCGATGAGCATAAGCTGTGGACTGATACGGTGCTTATTGCTGATTTCGCAAAGCCCGGAAAAAAAGACCGCGCCTGTGATCTCGGAAGCGGCTGCGGTCCGATTCCTCTTATATGGTTGAGAAACGGTGTGCCGTCTGAGGTGACTGCCGTTGAGATACAGGAAAAAGCCTGCGATATGCTCAGGCGCAGTCTGGAGCTTAACGGTCTTTCTGATCGTGTTGAGGTCATATGCAGCGACCTTCGCCGGCTGCGCAGCAAGGTTAAGGCTTTCTCCTATGACCTTGTTGTGTGCAATCCTCCGTATAAGGCTGAGGGAACGGGGATCCCCAGCAGCAGCGATTCCCGTCTTATCGCAAGACACGAAAGTATGTGTACAATTGACGATATTGCTGCCGCTGCATCTATGCTGCTGAATTTTTCCGGCAGGTTCTGTATGTGCCAGCGTCCTGAAAGACTGTGCGACGTTATCGGAGCAATGCGCGCACATGATATCGAACCGAAAAAGCTGCGGTTTGTGCAGCAGCGTCCGTCGAAAGCCCCCAAGCTTTTTCTGATAGAAGGCAGAAAAGGCGGCAGACCCGGCGGACTGATCACAATGCCTGTTTTGTTCATCGAGGGGGAAAACGGCGGTTTTTCCAGTGAAATGATTGATATATACGGTGCATATAAGGAGGAATATCTTTGAGCGGAAGGCTTTATGTTGTTGGAACGCCTATCGGTAATCTTGCGGATCTTTCGCCGCGCGCGGCAGAAACGCTCAGACAGGTGGATTTTATTGCCGCGGAGGATACCCGTGTCAGCGTCAAGCTGCTCAACCGGTTTGAAATACATACCCCGATGGTAAGCTACCATAAATATAATTCTCACGAACGGGGCGAGGAAATATGTTCCCGTCTGCTTGCAGGTGAAAACTGCGCTATTGTTACCGATGCCGGTATGCCCTGCATATCCGACCCGGGAGAGCTTCTTGTCAGAAAATGCGCGGATCTTGGTATTCCGGTCTGTGTTGTTCCGGGACCTACCGCCGTTGCAAGTGCTGTGGCGATATCCGGACTGCCTGCCGGACGTTTTACCTTTGAGGGCTTTCTCAGTGTGAATAAGCTGAGCCGCAGGGAGCATCTCAATTCCCTGCTGAAGGAAAAGCGGACTATGGTGTTCTATGAAGCTCCGCATAAGCTCCCGAATACCCTGAAAGATATGTATGATGCTTTCGGGGACAGAAGGATAGCTATTGTCAGGGAGCTTACCAAGGTTCACGAGGAAGTGATACGCACCACTCTTTCCGAGGCTGCGCAGCGTTATGCCGACGGTTCGGTCAAGGGAGAGATAGTTCTTGTGCTTGAGGGCGCAGGCGAAGAGCAGGCTGTGCCTGAAACGCTCGAAGATGCAATTGAGCTTGCAAGACAGCGTATCGAAAGCGGAATGTCGGTGTCGGGCGCCGCTAAGGAGGCGGCTGAGCTTACCGGTTTCAAAAAAGGCGATATATATAAAAGACTTATAAGCGGAAGTACTGAATGATCAGGAGGTATAAAATGGAAGTAATACTTGCATCGGCGTCGCCGAGGAGGAAGCAGCTTTTATCTAAGCTGTATGAGGATTTCAAGGTAATGCCGTCGGATATAAGAGAGCTTGTTCCGCGTGATCTTGATGTGGAGAAATGTCCCGAATATCTTGCCTGCGCAAAGGCTGAAATGGTTTCTCAGGGACGCGAAAAATGTCTTGTTATCGGCTGCGATACGGCTGTTATCTGTGAAGGTAAAATGCTTAATAAGCCGAGAGATACCAATGACGCAAGAATAATGATGAATATGCTTTCCGGAGCGGTTCATCGTGTCATAACCGGCTGCTGCATTTGTTATATGGGAAAGAGCATGAGTTTTTCAGTTTCGACTGATGTGGAATTTTTCGAGCTTTCCGAAAAGGAGATAGAGGATTATATCACTACTGCCGAGCCGTATGATAAGGCAGGCGGTTACGGGATACAGGGCAGAGGAGCACTTTTTGTAAAGGGGATACACGGAGATTATTTCAATGTTGTCGGTCTGCCGGTAGCAAGGCTCAAGAGGGCGATAGACGAATTTCTTGAAAGTGACGATATCAAATCAGGAACAGCTGTTTCGCAGGGGACAGCTTCGCGCTGACAGTATGATCTGAATTTAAGGCAACACCGCTGGGAGACCGCCTTGCAGCTTAGCACCACATCTGTTGCGCCCGAAGGAAGTGCCCTTGGGGTACTCTTTTTCCGTCATTCTGCACAAAACTCGCTTGATAACCTATCTTTGTGCGGTATTGCCTTAATGTAATAATGAAATAATGTTTTATCGGAACAAATCTGCGTTTCCCGTTCATTATGCATTATGAATTATGCATTATGAATTGATAATGTAATACTTTCTCTCCGCAATACATATAATTGTACCGATTAAATGTATACGGAGGTAGTTATGAGGATAATACGGTTTGTTTCTGCATTTCTTGCGGCAGCGGCAGCTTTGGTTTCTTTTCCTGCCGATGCGCAGGCAATTTCCGATAAAGAAATATCCGCTCCGTCTGCGGTGCTTATGGATTCGCTGACGGGTAAAATGCTGTATGGGAAAAATCCCCATGAGGTGAGAGCCTGCGCTTCTGTGACGAAGGTTATGACTCTCGATCTTGTAATGGAGGCTCTTGACAGCGGAAAGATTAAATGGACAGATGAGGTCACGGCTTCACAACACGCCGCCTCAATGGGTGGATCCGATATCTGGCTTGAACCCGGAGAAACCATGACAGTGGACGAAATGGTCAAGGCAACTGTTGTCGCAAGCGCAAATGATGCGGCAGTCGCTCTGGCGGAGTTTGTCAGCGGCAGCGAGGAGGAATTTGTCGCCCGTATGAATGAAAAGGCAAAGCAGCTCGGTATGAAGGAAACTGTATTCAAAAACTGCAATGGTCTTGATGAGGACGGTCATGTTACCAGCGCGTATGATGTGGCTCTTATGTCCCGTGATCTGCTAAAGCACCGCTCGATACTTAAATATACGGGTATATGGATAGATGAGCTTCGAGGCGGAAAAACGCAGCTTGTCAATACGAATAAGCTCCTGCGCAGCTATAAGGGTATAACAGGTCTGAAAACAGGAACGACCTCAAAAGCCGGCAGCTGTATCACGGCTACGGCAGAGCGTGACGGTCTGGAGCTTATTGCTGTCGTTCTCGGAAGTCCTGGCGGAAAACAAAGATTTTCCGATGCGGCTAAATTGCTTGATTCCGGATTTGCGAATTATTCGGTATACAGTCCTGCCGTTCCGCAGGACGCGGCAGCGGAATTGCCCGTTACGGGAGGAATAAAGAATACCCTGCGCACAAGGGCTGATGTAAAAGAAAAATACCTTATCAAAAAAGGAACGGAAAAGGAGATCAGCTCCCGTGTAGTGCTTCCTGAAAGTATTGCCGCGCCGGTTGACGAGGGCGATAAGGTTGGCGAGATAATATATGAAAAGGGCGGGGAAAAGCTTGCCGTATGTCCTGTTACTGCTGCCGAAAGCGTCAGAGAGCTGACCTTCGGGGATATATTCAGTGCCGTTATGGGAGTATTGGTCAGATAAAACAGTTTTTTTCGTATACATTCTCCGGATTTTTTAAAAAAATATATTGACAAAGCGATTCGTAATATTTATAATAATGTATGGCGTCCTATCGTATTTTGAAGGAAAATACGATAAAACAGACTTTGTTGGGGTGAGATTGTGGTTCTTGAACTGAAAAAGATTTTTCTGAATGAGAATGAAAGTCTTTCTGTTCAGGCTGAGCCTGATCTTTCCGGAGTGACTGTCGGAATGAATACCTTTTCCGGACCTGTGAAGGCGGATATTACCGTATCGAATCATGCCGGAATGGTGGTATATGAAGCTGATGTACGTTTCAGATATCATTATTATTGCGACAGATGCTTTGAACCCTTTGACAAGGATCTCGCCTATAGGTTTAATCATATTCTCGTCACAAAGCTTCCCGATGAGGGCGGTGACGATTATATCGAAGCACCGGACTATATGCTCGAAACTGATGCATTGCTCAGAGATGATATTCTTTTGGAGCTTCCGTCAAAGTTCCTCTGTAAGGATTCCTGTAAGGGCTTGTGTCCAAAGTGCGGAAAAAATCTTAATATGGGTCGGTGTGATTGTCCCGAAAAGGAACCTGACCCGAGATTAGCAGCATTGTCTAAGCTGCTTGAAGAATGATTTTTGTACTTTATTTTCAAGGAGGTTATTGAAATGGCAGTACCCAAGAGAAAGACTTCTAAAGCAAGAAGAGATAAGAGAAGATCAGCAGTATGGAAGCTCAGCGCTCCGGCACTCGTTACCTGTCCTAACTGCGGCGAATATAAGCTCGCTCACAGAGCCTGCACAGCCTGCGGTATGTATAAGGGCAGAGAAGTACTCAATGTAGAGGCATGATCGCTTTTTGCAGACAGTAGAGAAGGAGAGATCCTTCTCTATTTTCATTATGTGGGAAAAGAATATGAAAAAGGGAAGAAAAGGAGGAAAAATATGGCGAATCCGGTAGTGGCGATAGTCGGCAGACCTAATGTCGGCAAATCGACCTTATTCAATAAGCTTATCGGTGAGCGCGTGGCTATAGTAAACGATACGCCCGGCGTGACAAGAGACAGGATATTCGGTCAGTGCGAATGGCGCAGCCGTAAGATCACCCTGATAGATACCGGCGGTATAGAGCCGTATTCCGATGATATAATACTGAAACAGATGCGCCGTCAGGCTGAGCTTGCCATTGACGCCGCTGATGTTATAGTACTTGTGACGGATGTGAAGAGCGGCGTTGTCGCAACAGATGAGGAAGTTGCCGCTATGCTGCTCAAAAGCGGCAGACCTGTGGTGCTGTGCGTCAATAAATGCGACGGTATCGGAGAACCCGATCCGAATTTCTACGAATTCTATAATCTGGGGCTTGGCGACCCGATTCAGGTTTCCTCCGTTCACGGACACGGTACAGGCGATCTGCTTGACGCAGTGTTTGAATATCTTCCGGAGCAGGAAAATGATGAAGAGGAAGATGACAGCATCAGGGTAGCTATCATAGGCAGACCTAATGCCGGAAAATCTTCCCTTGTAAATAAGATAACAGGCGAAAACAGATGTATCGTATCTGATATTGCCGGAACGACCCGTGACAGTATTGATACTGTAGTTGAAAATTCCCACGGACGGTTCTGCCTTACAGATACGGCAGGTATACGCCGCAGGAACAAGGTAGATGACGCTGTGGAAAAATACAGCATTATCCGCGCAAAAATGGCTGTTGAACGCAGCGACGTTTGTGTTATAATGATAGATGCGGTGACAGGCGTTACCGAGCAGGATACAAAGATCGCAGGACTTGCGCATGAATCGGGCAAGGCGTGTATAATAGCGGTAAACAAATGGGACGCTGTTGAAAAGGATACAAAGACGATGAACGAATACCGCAAAAAGCTGGAAACGGAATTCGCCTATATGTCATATGCGCCGTTTGTATTCATTTCCGCGAAAACCGGACAGAGGATAGACAATCTCTTCGCGCTTATTGTAACGGTAGTCAATTCCGCGGCAATGAGGATCACTACGGGAATGTTGAATGATCTTCTGGCTGATGCGACTGCGAGGGTACAGCCCCCGACAGATAAGGGCAGAAGGCTCAAGATAATGTATGTCACTCAGGCATCGGTCAAGCCCCCGACATTTGTATTCTTTGTGAATAATGCGGAGCTGTTTCATTTTTCATATCAGCGTTATCTGGAAAACCGTATACGTGAAACTTTCGGTATGCAGGGAACGCCGATACGATTCATTATCCGTGAGCGTGGAGACGAGAAATGACCGGTCGATCCTGCGGAAATTAATGTCACTTTGCATAGTGATATGATTTATTTTATATTTATAAAGGAAGAATCTGTTTTGGAATTTATAACGAAATTTTTTACGGAATGTTGGATATACCTTCTTATCAGCAGTATTGCGGCATATCTTATCAGCAGCGTCAATACTTCGATAATAGTTACGGCTGTCGTTAAGCATGAGGATATACGCAAGATGGGCAGCGGAAACGCAGGCTTTACCAATGTGCTGCGGTGTGTCGGAAAGGTACCTGCGATAATCACCTTCGTCGGTGATTTCCTCAAGGGCGTAATATCGGTGCTTATACCGATACTGCTCACGATAAGCTGGAGCACTCCCGAACAGCTGATGCATCGTCAGCTTCTTATGTATATTGCAGGAATATTTGCGGTCGTCGGACATATGTTCCCGATATATTACAGATTCAAAGGCGGCAAGGGAGTAGTTACCACTGCTTCCGTAATAATCATGACCGACTGGCGTGTACTGATACTTGAGCTTATCGTATTTGCGATATTCTTTGTTATTACAAAGACGATATCAAAATGCTCTCTTTTGTGCGCAGGGCTTTATCCTTTCCTTACTGCGCTGACAAGATACCTTGACAGTCTGAAAAAATTTCCGACCCTTGCGCCTGTGCCCGAAACCACTCCGGAGTTCATTCTGTGCTGTTTTGTGCTGACTTTCCTTATCGGCATTGCCATCATAATTATGCACAGGGAAAACATCAAGCGCATACTTAACGGAACGGAGCAAAAAATAACGTCGAAAAAATCCGATAAATAACAAAACGGGACTGCCGCGTCATAGTGACGTGACAGTCCTTTTTTCGGTTTGTTCTGAATCCCGGCTATATATGCAGATATCCGTTTATCATCAGCAGGAGCCTTGCATATGCGCTTTCGGTTGTCATTGAATAAAAAGGCATGGCTCCGTTTTGTATCAGAATGTCCGCGCTTTCATACAGACTGCTGTCAGGTTCTTTCAGAGAACAAAGAAAGAATGGGATTTCCTTTTCCCTGCATTTGCGCAGGATAGTCATTGCCCGTCTGCTGACGCTTCCGCTGTGGCAGGTGATGTGGAGAACTGCACCGGTATTTTCCGGAAAAGAAATATTTTCATAATCCAATGACGGATACGGGTGCAGCAGAAGGACATTCTTTCCAAAACTGATATTATCCGCGCGGGAAAAAACCGGCTGCTCCGTTTTAAAAGCAGAATTTTCCGGCGCTGATCCGAAACTGTCGGTAAATCTGTCTGCCTCGGTCATTCTTTCGGGAATGAATACTGTCGGTTCGCTGTTACCCGGATTGCGGTAAACGGCGCGTATGATCTTATCTCCGGTGTCGATAAGATCAACGCATTTTCTGAAATTGGCGAGTGCGTTGCTGCGCATATCATCAGGGACAAGATCGGCTGCTGTTATCATTACCGGGACAGGGAACCGGCTCAGACATATTCCGAGCATAGCCGCTGTCCATGACAGTGTATCGCTGCCGTGGGTGATGATCATTCCGTCATATCCGGCGGTATCAATATTTAGTAAGAAATTCAAAAGCTTTTCCCAGTCGGAAAGGCTCAGATCCTCGCTCAGAATATCGAGCGGACGGTATACCTTGAACTGACAGTCTGCGTAAATATCATTGTACAGTTCAAGTATTCTGCAGCGGCTGTTATCAGTGGATATCACTCCGTCTGATTCACAGCTTCCTATAGTGCCGCCTGTGAGGACAAGAATAATTTTTTTCATAAGCTCAGCTCCCGGAAATATCTGATGATTTAAGCATACATATTATTCCGCATGATTGTCAATAAGATAGCTTGATTTTTTTTTAAGTACGGTTCATTCGGATTTAATAATTATAAACTACAATTGATCATAATACTTGCCAATTTCAGACTATATATGTTATAATTATTTGTAATTGTTATTTGAACCGTATGAATTATTTATACAAATGCAAAAAAATGAAAGGAAATGGAAAATGAAATTTGTTTCATGGAATGTCAACGGACTGAGAGCCTGTATGCAGAAGGGCTTTCTTGATGTTGTAAACGAGCTGAAACCTGATTTTATGTGCCTTCAGGAAACAAAAATGCAGGAGGGTCAGGCAGAGGTCCCGCTGGAGGGATATAATAAGTATTTCAACAGCGCGGAAAAAAAGGGCTATTCGGGAACTGCGGTGTTTACTCCGCATAACCCCGAAAGCGTGATCTATAACGGAATGGAGATAGAAGAACATTCCCACGAGGGCAGAATGATCACGCTTGATATGGGCAGCTACTATCTTGTGAATGTATATACTCCGAATGCAAAGGACGGTCTTCTGAGAATAGACTACCGTATGCAGTGGGAAACAGACCTTCGTCAGTATCTGATGAAGCTCGATAAGGAAAAACCGGTTATCTACTGCGGCGATCTTAATGTCGCACATAATGAGATAGATCTTAAAAATCCGAAAACAAACCGAGGTAACGCGGGCTTTTCGGATCAGGAAAGAGGAAAGATAGGAGAGCTTCTTGACAGCGGCTTTACAGATACCTTCCGTTATCTTCACCCTGATGAAACCGGACGCTACAGCTGGTGGTCTTACCGTTTCAATGCGCGCAGGAACAACGCCGGATGGCGTATCGACTATTTTATTGTTTCCGACAGGCTCAGGGACAGGATCAGACAGGCGGATATTCTTTCGGATATCATGGGCAGCGATCATTGCCCGGTTATTCTGGATATAGATGTATAAATATCAAATATATAAAGCAAAGCAGGTGAAATTATGATCAAGGTCAGAAATCTGACAAAAACTTATGTCAGGAACAAAGCGCTGGATAACATCAGCTTTACCCTTGAGGAAGGAGATATTCTGGGTTTTCTCGGACCTAACGGCGCAGGAAAATCCACTACCATGAATATTATCACCGGTTATCTTTCCGGTGACGAGGGTACTGTCGAGATAGACGGTACGGATATTATGGAGGCTCCCGAAAAGGCAAAGAAAAAAATAGGCTATCTTCCGGAACAGCCTCCGCTTTATAATGACATGACTGTAGGGAAATATCTTGAATTCATGTTCAGGCTGAAAAAGGTGCGTCTGCCGATGAAGGAGCATATCGACAAGATATGCGAAATGGTAAAGATCAGCGATGTCAAGGGCAGGATAATCAAGCATCTTTCAAAAGGTTACCGTCAGCGCGTCGGTCTTGCGCAGGCTCTTATCGGAGATCCTCCTGTGCTGATCCTCGACGAACCGACAGTCGGTCTTGACCCGCAGCAGATAATCGAGATACGCAAGCTTATCCGCGAGCTTGGCAAGGAACATACAATAATTCTTTCATCTCATGTTCTGTCCGAGGTTCAGGCTGTCTGTGACAAGATAGTTATTATCAATCACGGCAAGATCGCCGCCCGCGGTCTTACTCAGGAAATGACACGTACAGGCGGTTCGACAAACCGTCTTGACCTGATCATCGAGGGAAGAAAAACGGCAGTGCTGTCTTTGCTCAAAAAGATCGACGGTGTAACCGAGGTTACCGAAAAGGGCGAAAGCGAAAAGGGCTGCTATGAATATACCGTCACCAGTACAAGGGATATCAGACGTCTTGTGTTCCGTGCGGTCGCAAAGACGGATTTCAATATTCTTTCAATGGAGCCGGTAGGCGTATCACTTGAAGATACCTATCTTGATATCATTTCCGGAAAAACAGAGGAGGAAAGTGAAAATGTCGGCAATATTTAAACGCGAATTTGCTTCGTATTTTACATCGCCTGTGGCATATACGGTGCTTGCGGCGTTTATGTTTTTCAGCGGAATGTTCCTGTGGGTGCAGTGCCTTTACGTCGGGACCTCGGATATGTCATCGGTATTCCAGAGTATGTTTTTCATAATGCTCTTTATAATACCGCTTATCACAATGAGGCTTTTTGCCGAGGATAAGAAACAGAAAACGGATCAGGCTCTGCTTACCGCGCCCGTCACTATCCCGGGAATAGTTTTCGCTAAATTCCTCTCGGCTATGCTCATGCTCCTTCTGTGCCTGAGCACATTTATCATTGACGGGATAGCTCTTTCGTTTATCGGTTATCCCGACTGGAGCGTTATCATCGGCAATGTATTCGGTATGGCTCTGATGGGTTCGGCTCTTGCGGCGATAGGATTGTTTATTTCCTCGCTTACCGAGAGTATTATCGTTGCTGCGATAGTATCCTTTGCAATAAATGTTCTTATCAGCCTTCTTGATACCGTTGCTTCAACGATACCCGTAACATTCCTTAAAAGCTTTGTTTCCTCACTTTCGTTCCAGGGCAGATACGGACATTTTGCGCTCGGATTGTTTTCACTGGGCGACATTGTATATTTTGCAACGGTATGTCTGATCTTCCTTTTCCTTACAGACAGGATACTGGAAAGAAGAAGATGGGCGTAAGGAGGTACAATAATGGCTGAACTAAATAAAACGACCAATAATGAAGAAAAGCAAAAGAAAAAAAGCGGTCTTTCGCGCAGGGCAAAACGCCGTGTGATATCGCTCGTTTCGGTATGTCTTGTACTTGCTGCTGCGGTTATAATCAATATCATTGCATCGGTACTGACGGAAAAGTATGCTTTCTTTACAACGGACATAACGTCAGGCGGTCTGTATAATCTCAACGAAGAATCAGTAAAGCTTGCACAGAACATATCCAAGGATATAAAGATAACCTTCCTTTCGGACAGATCGACATATGAAAACTACGATCCCTACTGCAAGCACGTTACAAAGATGGCGGATCAGTTATCACAGTATTCTTCCGGCAGGATAGATGTCGAATATGTGGATCTCATTCAGAACCCTAATATTGAAAACAAATATAAAGAAGAAAGCCTTTCGGTTTCCGATGTGATCGTAAGCTGCGGCTCAAAATACAATATACTGAAAGCGACCGATCTGTTCAATTTCAGCGCATACGGCGACTATCAGTATATCAATTCCTCAAAGGCGGAAGCTGTCGTTGATACTGCCATAATCAAGGTAAGCTCTGACGTTGAAACAAAAATAGCTATTCTGACAGATCATACTGAGGACAGCTATACCGCTCTTGAAAAAATGCTGGATTCAAATAACTATAAGCTTGTACCGATGTCTGTCGAAAAAGAAAAGATCCCATCAGATGTTGATACGGTAATAGCGTTTGCTCCGACTGAGGATTACAGCAAAGAAGCTGTGGAGAAACTCCGCGCCTTCCTTAAAAACGACGATAATTACGGAAAGGGGCTTATATTCATATCCTACCGTTTTGATGTAGAATGTCCGAATATAACCGCTCTTCTCAGCGAATACGGAATGAAACTCGAGGACGGTCTTGCATTTGAAACGGATACAACGAGAATGACTTCGTCTTCCGACGGCTACCGCAATATTGCTTCCGGATTCTCGGAGAAGGAACTGTATATCGCAAACTATGACAAGGAAAAGGATTATCCCGTTCTTGTTTCCATGTCCAGAGCGGTAAGCATCTCCAACGAACAGATCGCATCAACACTGCTTGAATATTCCTCACAATCAGGCATATGTCCGTATTCCGCAGATGAGAACTGGAATCCCAATGATTATATCACAGGCTATGCCGGAGTTATGGCTCAGGGTGTTTCCGGCGGCGACAAAGGGATCTCAAGACTTATTTTCTCAGGCTCGACTGAAATGTGGACATCGCTCCTCAGCAGCCAGCAGTTTACCAATAAGAAATATATTCTCAATATCCTCAATGATATCAATAAGCGTGAGGATACGGGAGTTTATATGGACGATAAGATAATAACAAAATACGACCTTTCCTCAGTCAATGCGAATACAAAATCAGTTACGAGCATTATACTCTATGCGATCCTGCCGATAGCGATTCTGGCAGCAGGATTTGTCGTATTTATAATCAGGCGCAAAAAATAACGGAGGACGGCTATGAAAAAGAATGTCAGATTGATAGTGCTGTTAGTTATTGCAGTGCTTGTGCTTTGCGCCGGGCTTATTGTCGTGCTGAATCTGCCGGATCAGAATAATACCGGAAATGTCAAAACGACAAAGGCTGCGGATCTTCTGCTTTATGATAAGACAGATCTTGATGCTGAGGAGATAAGCGTAAGCAACAGCGGCGGAGATTATGTTCTTTACGGTCTGAGCTATAAGGATCAGGTAAGCGTTCAGCAGAGCAGCGACAGCTCCGCCAATGAACGTGCCGAGGCCGTGTCTTCCGGAATAAATATGATATATACCATGTCTGGATACGAGGATATTGATCTGTCAAAAAATATGACGGATCAGCTTTCGCACCAGTGCTCAGTACTAACGGCTCTGAAGCTTGTGGATAAGTCAGGTGAAAAAGATGCGGAATATGGTCTTGATAAACCTGTTTCAACAGTAAAGACCACGTTCAGCGATGATTCGACCGAAACTGTTTATATCGGAAAGACAGCTCCCGATAATCAGGGATTGTACTGCCGTTACGGAAACAGCAAAAATGTCTATCTTGTGCAGGCTGACAGTGTAAATATGTTCCTTATCAAAAAGCTGCAGATGTTTGACAAGACTATTTCAGATGAATACAGCGAGCTTGTTGACAATAAGGACGAAAACGGTATAACCGGACTTTCACTTTCGGGCAAGGCATATGAAAAGCCGATAGAAATAGATTCAAAGGCTGATATCTCGATAACTTCAAAATACAAAATGCGTTCCCCTGACCACGAGATATGCAATGAAAAAATTGTTGACCAGACAGGAAAATCACTTTACGGTATTTCCGGAAGCGAAGTGGTTGCAGCAAAGCTCACAGATGAGGAACTGAAAAAATATGGTCTTGCCGAACCTTATATGATTATAAAAACAAAGGCAAAGGACGGCAGCAGCGTTGCGATAGCAGCATCCGAAGCCGATAAGGACGGAAACTGTTATGTTATGAATGACGGCGGAGATCTTATTTTCAAATTCAGCAAGGATGATATCAAGGACTGGTATGGTATCGGATATGAGGATTTTCTTTCCGATACTATCGTTGCGCCGAATGTTATTAATCTGACAGGCATCAATGCAGAATATAACGGTGAAAAAGCTGATGTCACAATTAAGAATGAGAAAGTGGAAAATCAGCTTTATGAGGAAACCGTACAGACTACTGCTGAGGTGAACGGAAAACGTGTCAATTATAATAATATTGATATATTCCTGAATAATCTCTCGGGTATGAGAAGAAAGAGCTTTGATGTAAAATCTGTTGACGGCTGGGACAAGCAGGGAACGATCACTCTTTGTTACGAAAAGGATAAAGAGGATAATGATGAAAGCTCTGCGGAGAATAAGGAAAAAGAACGATCCAAAGATGAGCTTGTTATATATAAAAACAGCAAGGGAGAATATGCCGTTGAACTGAACGGATCTGTCGAATGTAAGGTGGAACCCGGATATGCTCAGCTTCTTCTTGAACAGATACCTGTTCTCGCAGCAGGAGAAAAGGAACTGCAGTCTATAGTTTACGAGGAAGAGCAGGGATCCGCAAGCAGTGAAGATGCTTCAAAACAGGAAAAAAATGAAGGATCATCTGCTGAATAATATTTAATTTATGTTCATGCTGTTGGTTTTTGCCGACGGCATGAATTATTTTTTGGTTATTATCACAAAAATAGAAATAATAGTGTAATTTTGGTAACAAATATGATATAATGATAACTTAGTGATGTAAATATGACTATTATTATAGTTGGGGGAAGTAATAATGAAAAAAACCGGATTAACAGCAAAACTGCTTACCGGTCTGCTTTCGCTTTCGCTCCTGTCAGCGGGAGCATTAACGGCTTTGCCGCAGATTCAAAGTGAAGGTAATGTCGTTTGCGCAGCAACCGGGGACAGAGTGAAAGCGGATAATATCTGTTTTGAAGAAACACAGATTGGCAGCTATAAGATCAATTCTTACAGACTAAGTGAAAACAGTCCGGCTGTAATTGAGATCCCCGATAAATATGAAGGAAAAGAAGTTACCGGACTGAGCTTTGATATGTTTGACGCAGAGGAAGGTTATTCTCTGAATGACGATCAGTATGATCTTCGTCTTGGTAAGAATATCAGGGATATCGAGAGCTATGCGTTCCGCGGGATAAATATCCGCAGCATAGAGGTCAATCCGGATAATCAGTATTATGCAGTATATGACGGTATGCTTTGTACAAAGGACGGAAAAACGCTGATTTACTGTCCGAATGTCATGTCGGGTAAGGTGACTGTTCCTGAAACAGTCGTCAGGATCTCTCAGGGCGCGCTTATCGGCAGCAATGCTGAGAATATCGTTTTCGGCGCGAATGTCAGATATGTTCCTTCGGATATCACGGAGGCTTGTCCGCATCTGAAAAGCTATTCCGTATCAAGTGAGAATAAATATTTCAGTGTGCGCAAGGGTGTACTTCTGAATAAAAGCCAGACAACTCTTTTCTCTTTCCCTGTTGAAAAGGAAGGCGCATATGCTGTTCCCAAAACAGTTTATGAGATAAAGAGCAAGGCTTTCAGCGGAGCCGCTCTGCTCACAAAGGTCTATCTTAAAAATACACATATTATAGGAGATCAAGCTTTCTACGGCTGTACAGGACTTAAATCAATAACCATTCCCGACAGTGTGGAAAGGATCGGAGATTCCGCCTTCGCAAACTGCAGCGGGATCAGCTTTGCAGTTTTTCCTGACAGTCTTGCAGCTATTCCATACGGACTGTTCAGCGGATGCAGATCGCTTAAACGCTTTAATATTCCTGCATCACTTGAAAGCGTCGGATGCCGCGCATTTGAAGATACAAAATGGTATGATTCCCTCGGAGAAGGTTTCGTATATATAGGTGACAAGGTACTTTACGGATATAATGACAAAGAGCCGTCCGGTGAAAAAATGCTTCTCAAGGCTTTGTCTGACGTTGAAGCATCAGAAGAAAAAATACTTGATATCCGTGAGGGTACGGTATCGGTAACGGATTTTGCCCTCAGCGGTTCAGATGTGGTAAAGGTCAATATCCCGGCAAGTCTAAAAAAGCTTGGCACATTTTCGCTTTATCCGCGTGATACAGTAAATGAATTTGCGGTTTCTCCGGATAATACTTCATTCACGGTTTCTGACGGGATATTGTTCTCGAAGGATATGACTAAACTTATTGCTGTACCGCAGGTATACAAAAGCAGCAAATATACGGTTTCAAAGAATGTAAAGAAAATATGCGGCTCTGCTTTTTCTTTCAATAAAAACATCACTGATATTTCCGTTCCGGAAAGTGTGAGTTCTTTTGAACAGAATCCGTTCAATAACGGCAGCAGTGAACGCAGAGTCTTCTGTATAAAGGGTTCTGCTGCGGAAAAAGCGGCTATCGGCGATGGGGTAAATGTTGTTATCGAAACACCTCAGCTGACTGTCAGCAAAACCGAAGTCACGCTCGGGGTCGGAGAAACATATCAGCTCACGGCAAGGCTGAATCCGGATTACACCTCATCTACACTCAGATGGAAAACCAGCAACAGCGGTATCGTTTCTGTTGAAAACGGCAGACTTACAGCGAAAAAAGCAGGAAAAGCGGTTATTACTGCAGTCGGCAGCAGCGGCGGTCTGGCAAAATGCACAGTTACCGTTAAAAATGCTCCTAAGGAGATCACTTTCAGCAAATCAGCCCTTACCTTGGGCGTAAATGAAAAATTTACACTTTATACTACTCTTGATTCCGGTTCCGCTGCGTCCGGCAGAAGCTATACAAGCTCTGATGAAAGCGTAGTTTCAATAGACAAGTCAAAATGGAATTGCTGCCTTACAGCTTTGAAGCCCGGAACTGCTGTCATTACTGCAAAGCTTTATAACGGTCTTACGGCTAAATGCAGCATTACAGTAAAGAATGCTCCGGAAAAGGTTGAAATGGCCGAATCAAATGTTACTATCGGCGTAGGCGAAACTGTTGTGATTGGCAGCAAGCTGAATGATGGTTCTGCATCAACATACAGAGTATATGAATCAAGCGATCATAATGTTGCGGAGATCAATCCCACAAGCTGGAATTGTTCTTTTACCGGAATTTCCGTCGGTACGGCAAAAATAAAGGTCACTACTTATAACGGAAAAACCGGAATTTGCAATGTTACAGTGAAATCGCCGCCAAGGGCGGTTCGCCTTTCAAAATCCGCGATCACTCTCGGTGTTGGTGAAACAATGAAGCTGACAAGCACTTTGCTTGACGGAGATTATTCCCGTTCCGTATATTTTACAAATAATAACGGTTCTGTCGTATCTATCCTGAAAAACGGAAGAGAATGTGAGTTCAAGGCATTGAAGGAGGGTACCGCTACCCTGACTGTTCATACCTATAACGGTCAGACAGCAAAGTGTAAGGTAACGGTAAAGCCATCTCCGGAAAAGATCTATCTCAACCGCGGTCTTATTGTAATGAAGGTCGGAGATACGGAAACCATCAGTTCTTACCTTGACAGCGGTTATGCATCAGCTAACCGCACCTACCGCACAAGCAACAGTAAGGTGGTAGAAATGCTTTCTGCCTATTGGGTAGGAAAAATAAAGGCTGCAGCTCCGGGTACGGCTTATGTTACCGTCCGTACACAGACAGGTGTTGAGCGGAGCTGTAAAATAATCGTAGAAGAATAATACAGATCATTTGCTCCACTCCGTTCCGTCAGGAATTTGCGGGTGGAGCTTTTTTTAGAGAAGGACAGGTGAAACAGATGAAGAAAATATACCTTGCAGGTACCGGGGTTTTCCGCAGCGACGCAAAGCAGTACGGCGATTATCAGAAAAAACTCTGTCTTGAATATGGCTTTGAGGGATTATATCCCCTTGATAACGAATGTGATACCGCGCAGGAAATATTTTCTGCAAATACGGAGATGATCCGCAAATGCGATATAATAGCGGCGGATATGAATGATTTCCGCGGAAACGAACCTGACAGCGGAACAGCGTTTGAACTCGGATATGCCTGCGCTCTCGGAAAAAAGCTTTATATTTACCGCAGCTCATGCGCAACTCTCAGGGACAGGCTCGGAGAATATGACGAGAACGGTATGTCGGTTGAAAATTTCGGTTTTGCGGTGAATCTTATGGCGGCGGTCCCGTCGGTAACGGTTTTCGGGGATTTTGAGGATTGCATCAGACGCATTTCAGATGATGAATCGGCTGTTTTTTGATAAATATGCATTATATTTCTATAAAGGAATTATTATCGTTCTGATTATATTATAATTATCATAATGCACAGAAAGCTGCTGCGCATATATCAAAGGAGTGACAGGATCTTGAATCTATGGCTGATGGCAGTCGTTATAATGGTTCTGGTCATGTGTTCGGCGTTTTTTTCCGGAACGGAAACAGCATTTTCGTCGGTTAGCAGGATCAGGATAAAGAATAAAGCGGAAAACGGGGACAAGCGCGCCCAAAAAGCTCTTTACGTTGCGGAAAACTATGATAAGGCTCTGTCAACGATCCTCGTAGGAAATAATGTGGTGAATATTCTTGCGTCATCGCTTGCAACGATAATGTTTGTATCTTTTCTCGGAGATGCGGTGGGTACTATCATGAGTACAGTCGTACTCACGCTTGTAGTGCTTGTCTGCGGAGAGGTCCTTCCGAAAAATCTTGCGATAGAGAACAACGAAAAAATTTGTCTTTCCTCTGCTCCGGTACTTATTTTCCTAATGGCGGTATTCACTCCGCTGACATTCCTTCTTCTGAAACTCAGCAAGCTGGCAAAATCCCTGTCGGGAAAAAACAATTCTCCCAGTGTGACCGAGGACGAGCTTAAATTCATTGTCGAAAGCATTGAGGAGGAAGGAGTACTTGAGGAACAGGAAAGCGAGCTTGTGCAGTCTGCGCTTGATTTTGATGAAAAGACGGCATATGATATCCTTACTCCCCGTGTGGATCTGACAGCGCTCAGCCTTGACTGCGATACCGAAAGCGCAAAGGAGATAATTCTCAGGGAGCGCTATTCAAGAATACCTGTATATAAGGATAATATCGACAATATTATCGGTATCCTTCATACAAGGGATTTCCTTGAGGCATTGCTTGAAGATAAATCTCCCGATCTTTCACATATGATACAGCCTGCCTATTATATTTACCGCAGCAAAAAGCTGTCTGCACTTCTTGCGGATTTCAGACATAAAAAGCTTCATATTGCGATAGTTACGGACGATTACGGCGGAACTCTCGGCATAGTGACAATGGAGGATCTTCTCGAACAGCTTGTCGGAGATATATGGGACGAGGACGAGGAAGTTGAGCATAAATATAAAAAGATCGCGGAAAATGAATATGAGATCAGCGGCGATATGAATATTGACGATATGCTTGAGCTTATCGACAAGGACGATAAGTATATTGATTCCGACAATAAATCTGTCGGCGGATGGGTTATCGAACAGATCGGAGATATTCCCGTCAGCGGCAGCAGCTTTGATTATAAGGAACTTTCCATCACCGTTGAAAAGGTAGAGGATCAGCGTGTTACTTCCGTAAAAATAAAATGGAACCAATAAAATATACTCCGTCTTAGGCAGAGGAATGAGATCTTCATTCCCCTGCTTTTTTGCGAAAATGATGTGATTAATGTCAAAATAACACATAAACATATCTTTGTTTTGTGGTTGTATACAAAAATAAAAAATTTGTAAAATAAGTGCTAAAAATCGGATAAAAATGTATTATAATGGATACAGCAGGCAATTCTGTTTTTTTATTATTATAGAAGGAGTGATTCTAATGTTCTGTCCTAATTGCGGAAAAGAATGTTCGCCCACAGATAGGTTTTGTCTTTCGTGCGGTACGAAAATCAATGATGATCCACAGCCGATGCGAAGTTCGCCATTGCCTCAGGAGCAGCCGGTGATAAATCCGGGACAGAATACTGTTCCCGTTCAGCCGGTATCAAATGACGTATACGGCGGCGGTATGTATTCACAGTCTGCGGCATATGCAGGCGCGGCAGGCGCTCTGAACTCTTCGCGCAAAAAATCGGCAGTACCCAAAGCACTTATAATTATTATTGTTGCAGTGATCGTTATAGCTGTCGGTGTAGGTGCGTTCTTCTTCATCAGAAATAAAATGGAAAAGGATTATCTGCAGAAAAATCCGACAAAATATGTATACAGCGCAACGGAAACATTCCTTGACAACTGTAATGCAGACAGTGATCTTTATTCCATCATTAAGGATATCTCGAATCAGGGAACTATTTCAGCTGAGATCTCCGGAGAAATCAATGCGGACGCTGAAAAAAAGAATGTCAATATGTCCGGTCAGATCGCGTATGATAAGAAGGACAAGAAGCTTTACTACAAGATCGACGGCGGAGAGTTGATCCCCCAGTTCGTTCCCGGTGCAACCGGAAATCTGAGCTATGAGCTTTATGCTGACAGCCAGCGTATGGATATTGCTTATGATCTTCTCGGTCAGTCGGGCAAGTATTTCGTTGAAATGGGCAAATTCAGAGAGCAGGCAGAAAACTCTATCTTCTCTCCCTCAAAGGAAAATGTTCTGAATATTTCCAAGGAAGAATTTGACAAATTCGTTGACGGCTTTGAAAGCGCATATCATACAATAACGGATAATTCTGATTCGGGTCTTGATGAGCTTACTGATGAGCTCATCGCAAAATTCGAGAAGGAAGCAAAGACTACAATCGAATCCGGTTCAGTAAATGTCGGCGGCAAGGATATCTCAGCCGATATCGTGACCTATACAATTGACCATGCTGCAATGAAGGCTCTCATGGGCGATTTCCGTGACGAGATTATTACTTATATCCAGAAACACAAGGATTCTTTCGGCGGCGATACAGCTGAGATCGAAAGGAATGTCAAGGAATCATTGGATCAGGTGATCGCAGCATTTGATAACGGCGCAAATAAGAATTTCAAGATCGAGCTTAAAGTTTATCTTGACAGCAGCAAAAAGGAGCTTGTAAAATTCGAGCTTAAACTTGATGATTTTACAAATTCTTCAAACGATCATTTCGAGATCACAGGCGAGTTTACTCACGATCCCGACATGAATATCAAATTCACACTTACAGACGGCAAGAACACTGCGGAAGTTGTTATTACGAAAACTGTCAACGGTGATGTTACACGCTATAATTTTGAGGGTTCTTCAACCATTTCTTCCGATAAGATCACAGCATCTCTTGAATATAACAAGTCCACGAAGATATTCACGATCATGGCAGGCGGTCAGACGATCTCAGGTACTTTTGAGATCAACGGCAATACTGCAACGATCGGATATGATCTCCCCGTTCCGGAAGAATATGGTAAGCTTCATCTCAAGCTGGATATTTCCTCCGAAGCAAAGATCAATGAGATCAAAGCCGACAAGAATTTCCTGCTATTGAGCAAGGAAGAATTCGAGCAGTTTATGACATCATTCCAGAATGCTATTCCTCAGTACTCCGGTACCGGCGGTGTTATAGACGGAGCAAATTCAAGCTCTCTGAAAGCCGATGCGGCAATGATAGATTATGCCTGTAAGGGACTTTATGCGGGTGTAACTTCAGGAACGATCAACAGCAGTTCGTCTTACATCGGCGGACTTGATGCAAGTTTGCTGCCTGCGAGCAATGCAAGTGCAGAGGAAAGAAGAAAAGCTGCTATGAACCTGACGATCTATGATGCTATTCAATACACAGGCTTAACCATAGATGAAAGCGAATTGTATCAGATGGCTGTTGACAGCAACGGAAGTATAGGTGTTTCCGAAGATATTAATAATGTTAAATTGTCCGGTATCAGCCTTTTCACTACTTTCAAAGAATTATATGAAATAGAAGAGTATTGATGAGAAAAAATAAAATAACCACTTGACAAGCCGCTGAAAAAGGATATAATAGTATTATATTCAATATCCGGCTATGAAGAGAAAAAGAGCAAGACCGCCGCCAAAGAGAGGGGAGCGAAGGTGAGATATCCCTGCGGCAAGGCTGTTCGGGCTGACTCTGAGCTCTGCGCAAAACGCAGCGTCCGACCGCGTTAAGGTTTTCGAGCGGCATATTATAATATGCAATTTGGGTGGTAACACGGATCCTTTCGTCCCATGACGGAGGGATCCCTTTTTTAATGCATAATTCATAATTCATAATGCATAATGAATGTTCGCTCTGCTCCGTTGTTTTATTGTTTGCCACACAATAAAGTCACGAGTGTTGCATTTGCTTGTTCAGAGGATTATACTT
>CACYWT010000012.1 GCA_902778175.1 uncultured Ruminococcus sp.
CGCCTTAGAGGGTGCGGGTGTCCGGTGGACACCTCTGCGAAGCAGAAGCACCGACCGAGCCGGCAGGCGAGACTCGGGGGACATACTTTGCGGTTATAAAAGGAGGTAGTTTACATTGAATTTCAGAGTAGGACACGGATATGACGTTCATCGTTTCAAAGAGGGAAGAAAGCTGATCCTCGGCGGTACGGAAATACCTTATGAGCAGGGGCTGGACGGTCATTCTGATGCTGATGTGCTCGTCCATGCTATAATGGATTCTCTTCTCGGCGCGGCGGCGCTCGGAGATATCGGCGGACATTTTCCGGATAATGATGACCGCTATCTCGGCGCGGACAGTATGAAGCTTTTGTCGGAAGTATGCCGCATATTGCGTGAAAAGGGCTGGGAAACAGGCAATATTGATGCGACAGTCATTGCGCAGCAGCCTAAGCTTAAACCGTATATCGCACAGATGCGCAGCAGTATCGCCAAGGTCATCGGTATTGATGAGGATCGTGTCAGCGTCAAGGCGACAACAGAGGAGCGTCTTGGTTTTACCGGCAGGCTTGAGGGTATTTCGGCTCATTGCGTATCATTGATCTATAAGAATAAATGACCATTGGAGCAGATGGTGTATTATTGTATTTTAGGCAGATAAATTTACATATTATTCATAAATCGTTCATAATAATTCAAATCAATCTCTATCATTTTATACCACTTTTTGCCTATTATTTAGGAAAGATGAACAATAAATATCATCAACACCATGCTTTAACTAAAATTCAACAATGTTTCTTGTTGAATATATCAATAAAAATAAATATTATGCACAATTTTGCAATATAATATTGTTGCACAATGACAGTTGAGATTTATTCATCTTTAATTTATAATTGCATATGGTATATTTTTAAAACGATGTGAGGTGTGATCCATGAGATTGCGTAAGCAGGCACTTGGAAACAGAAATCTTATCGGAGTAAGAGTTGAAGAGATCCGAAAGAAAAAAGGTATGAAGCAGAAGGAGCTTCTCGCACAGCTTCAGGTTCGCGGTGTTGATATGAATGCATCAGGTCTTTCAAAGCTTGAAGGTCAGATCCGTTATGTTACCGATATTGAGCTTGTGGCGCTTGCAGATATTCTTGAGGTACCGGTTGACAAGCTTCTTGGCAGGGACGGAAAATGATCCGTGTTCCCATTCAGGCAATTTATCATACCCAATATACTTCTCGGTGAAGTGTTGTCATCACAATAACTGATTATCAGGTGCGGCTGGGTTCAGCCGCATTTAGTTTTTATATAAGGCGTAAATTGATGATCAGTATTGAAATTTCTTATGTATTGTTGTAAAATAAGAAACAAATGATCAGACAGGAAATGTATTAATGAAAGCTAATTATCATACACATACCTTCCGCTGCTTTCATGCTGTCGGAACGGAAAGAGATTATACCGGGGCTGCAGTGTCCCTCGGACTTACTACTCTCGGTTTTTCGGATCATGCTCCTTTTCCCGACAAGGATTTCGGACTGCGCATGAAATATGAGGATCTTCCGGCGTATCTGAAAGCAGCTGACGAAATGAAGAAGGAATATGAGGGAAGAATAAGTATATTCAAGGGGCTGGAAATTGAATATCTTCCGCAGTATAACGATTATTACAAAGCCCTCCGCTCTGAATACGGGCTGGATTATCTTCTGTTAGGGGAGCATATGTATATGTCCGGCGGAATAATAAAGAATATTTTTTTCGCGGAAAAAACATCGGACTATGTCTGTTATGCTGAAAATGTCGCAGAGGCTGCCGCGACCGGATCATTCTGCTGTATCGCCCATCCCGATATCATGATGATAAATGATCTTCCATGGGATAAAAACTGTGATAAGGCAAGTGAAATAATTATTTCCGCTGCGGAAAAATACGATATTCCTCTCGAAATGAATGCCAACGGTTACCGCCGCGGAATACACTGTTACAGTGACGGAGAACGCTTTCCGTATCCTGACGAACGTTTCTGGAAACTGCTTTGCGGCAGTGATATAAAAGTGGTGATCGGATCGGACTGTCATGTGCCGGAACAGGTATGCGACGGTGCTGTTTCTGCTGCGGAAAAGAAATGCGCAGAACTTAAACTGAATCTTACAGAACAAATTATAGGGTGATGATAATGAAAAAAAGAACGATAAGCCTGTTGCTGACTGCAATAATCGCTTTTTCTGCTGTAGGCGCAGCCTGCAGTGACGGACAAAAAAATGAATCATCTGCTGTTCAGAGCAGCCCGACTTCTTCACAGTTGTCAGAGGAAAGCAGCAAGGCTGAAAGCAAAGATGAAAGCAAAGATGAAAGCAAAGACGAAAGCAAGGACGAAAGCAAAACCGGAACAGTAAGTGATACTTCCGTCGAAAGCGATGCGGACGACATTCCTGCTGCATGGAAGGACGACGGTATTTTCTCTGCAAATTACAGCCGCGCATATAAAATGGTAAAGGAAATGTCAACCGAAGAAAAGGTCGGGCAGATGATCCTTTCCGCCTGTCCTGCCATTGACGGGAGCGAAGAGGCAAAGACATACCATCTTGGCGGATATGTGCTTTTCGGCAGGGATTTTGACGACAGCATGAGTAAAAGTGAGATCACTGCGAATATCCGCTCCTATGTTGATTCTCAGGATATACCCATGATAATAGCAACAGACGAGGAGGGCGGCGAGGTAAGCCGTCTGAGCTGGAACGAGGAGCTTACGGATCATCATTTCAAATCCCCGAGGGAATTGTTTGAAATCGGAGGAATAGATGCTATAATCGAGGAAACAAAGGAAAAGAATACCCTGATGAAAAGCCTGCTGATAAATACGAATCTTGCGCCGGTATGCGATATATGCAAATCGGAAAATGAATTCATGTATGAGCGTTCTCTCGGACAGGAGGCTGATATAACCGCTGAATTTGTCCGCAGATTTACCGATGTCAGTCAGGAAAGCGGTATATCCGTTACACTCAAGCATTTTCCGGGTTACGGAAATAATCTTGATACACATACGGGCGTTGCCGTTGACGACAGGAATTACGAAACATTTGAAAAATACGATTTTGTACCGTTTCAGGCTGGAATAGACGCAGGGGCACATATGGTGCTTGTCAGTCATAATATTATCAACTGCATGGATCCGGATCATCCGGCTTCGCTTTCGCCGGAGGTTCACAGGATACTCCGCGAAAAGCTGGGTTTCACAGGGGTAATAGTTACCGACAGTCTTGAAATGGACGCAATAAGCAAGTATTTTACCGATTATTCTCCGTCGGTAGCCGCAGTTCTTGCAGGCAACGATATGATCTGCGTAGCGGATTATCAGCAGACATACAACGATATTCTGAATGCCGTCGAAAACGGAACGGTTGACATTGACCTTGTTGATCATGCGGCAACAAGAATTATCGCATGGAAAATGTCAAAGGGTATGATGTAAATAAAAAGGACGCCGAAAAACGGCGTCTTTTTTGATTATACGGATCATTTTTCTGCGCCGTACTTTTCATAGTAGGCGTCGATAGCAGCTTTCAGCTTATCGTCGATTATGATCTTTCCCTTATATTCTTTATTGTAGAGATGTTCGACTACCTCTGCCATTGTAACGATAGCGGTGGTTTTAAGACCGTATTTTTCCTCGATCTCTTTGAGCGCGCTCTT
The DNA here is from genome assembly GCA_902778175.1 of uncultured Ruminococcus sp. Taxonomy (GTDB): domain Bacteria; phylum Bacillota; class Clostridia; order Oscillospirales; family Acutalibacteraceae; genus UBA1213. Next base: position 3,673 of record CACYWT010000012.1, read on the forward strand.
TGTGCCCTGACCGCGTTCCATTCTGTCAACTGAAACTACAAGACCTACCGTTGTGATATCGCCCTGAGCCTTGATGATCGGAAGAGTTTCCTCGATAGAAGTGCCTGCGGTAGTAACGTCCTCTATAATGACGACCTTATCACCGTCGTTTATGGGGCTGCCGAGGAGGATGCCCTTATCGCCGTGATCCTTTATTTCCTTGCGGTTTGAGCAATAGCGGATATCGGTATCATATTTTTCGCTGATTGCGATAGTGGCTGCCACAGAAAGAGGAATACCTTTATATGCAGGACCGAACAGAACATCAAAATCAAGTCCGAAATTTTCTTTGATCGCCTGAGCATAATAGCCTCCGAGTCTGCGCAGCTGTGCGCCTGTCCTGTAGAAGCCGGTATTTACGAAGAAGGGAGTTTTTCTTCCGCTTTTTGTAACGAAATCTCCGAATTTGAGTACCTGACAGTCAACCATAAATTCAATAAATTCCTTTTTATAAGCTTCCATTTCAATTACCTCCGGTATTTTTGATAATCCTATCATAACACATTTTCTATGCTTTGTAAAGCAATCACTATACAGAAAGCTCCGCAGGTGGTGTTACTGCGGAGCTTTCTTAGGAGAAAATTATGAAAAAGTAATCTTATAGGCTGTTAATGTTTATCGCTGATGTTTCAGTTGAAAAAATCATCACCGAATATGTCATATTCGGAAGAGGAGGGGCTTGTTCTCTGAGGAGTCTTGTTCTGAGAGGAAGAATCATTTCCGTCGGGTCTTGCATCGAGAGTAGCTTCAAGCTCTATCTCCTTACCGTCACGGTATACGGTAATCTTTATTTTGTCACCCTTCTTGTGCTTTGCGATAATTGAGGAAACCTCACTTGCCTGGGTGATGTCCTTGTCGTCTATTTTTATAATGCAGTCCGATATTTTAAGACCGGCTTTTTCTGCGGAAGACCCGCTGCCTACTGAGCTTATATATGTGCCTGCGCGGTCTACTCTGTAAAGGAGCATATCATTTTCACTTGTAATATCCTGGAGGTTGATCCCGAGATATGCTCTGTCGGAAACATAGCCGTCCGTTTTCAGATCGTCAAGGATAGAGAGAACGTCGTTGATCGGGATAGCATAGCCAAGACCCTCAGCGGAATCTCCGGAGCTTGAGTATGCTGTTTTTGCTACTACTATGCCGATAAGGTTGCCGTTTGCATCAAACATTCCGCCGCCGGAATTGCCGGGATTGATGGCTGCATTTGTCTGAAGCAGATTCATTGTTTTGCCGTCTATCTTGATCTCTCTGTCAAGAGCGCTGATGATTCCGTCCGTGACTGTGCCGCCGAGACGGCCGAGCGGATTGCCGATAACTATTGAAGTCTGTCCGACGCTGATCTTTGCGGAATCACCGAAGGTTGCAGTGGTAAGATCGTTTTCTTCGATCTTTATCAAAGCGATATCCACAACCGAATCGCTGCCGATGACCTTTGCTTCATATGTCTTTCCGTTTGTAAGACGTACATTGATAGTGGTCGCGTCCTCGATAACGTGATGATTAGTCAGGATATAGCCGTCCTTGGAGATGATAACGCCGCTGCCTGCGCCCTTCGATACATACTGACCGTAGAAATAGTCATATGATGTTGATTCGGTCGTGATCTCAACTACTGAATCCTTGACCTTTGCTACTACCTCGGTTGTATTTGTGGGAGGAGTATCGGTGTTGCTTGCCTGTGTGATAACGAGGGAGCCGTCCTTGCTTACTGAAGATTCGTTTTTTGCTCCGTCTGTTTTAGAAGTATCGGATTTGACTGCTGTGCTGTTGTTCTGGCTCATCAGGTACGATCCTGCAAGACCGCCGCCGAGACCGACGCAGAGTGAAAGAGCGATAACTGCCGCAAAAAGCGCAGCCTTTTTGCCCGAGCCGGATTTCTTTTTCTTGGGCTTTGCAGTTACTTCCGGAGCTTTGTAGCCGTTTTCGCTGAAACCGTCGCCGTAGCTGTTGTTGTAGTAGCTGCTGTTTATCGGCTGACGGTAGGGATCCGTATACTGCTGATAATTCTGCTGACGGCTGTAGGGCTGTGAATAGGGCTGTACCGGCTGAGTATTCTGCGGAACGCTCTGCTGATAATTATTCTGAGCAGGCTGTGAATAATATGTCTGCTGCTGTGAATAGTTATTCTGAGCAGCCTGATTATCATAGGAAGTCTGCTGCGGAGCCGACTGCTGAGCGTTATTATTTGCTGCTTCCTTCTGGGAAGAAGAGGAGATAGCCTCAAGACCTGTACCGTCTGTACGTTCTGAGTTGTTCATGTTTTCAAATTCTTTGTTTTCCATTATGAGTACCTCCGTATATATTTTTTTAAAGTTTAGGTTTGTTTTCCTTTGATGATGCTATTATAACCCATTTGAAAAAAGAGTGTGTCAACAAAAATAAGATTTTTTTAAAACAATTTTTTAAACTAAACTTAAAAATTTTTAAAGTTGTAAATATTTTGTTTTACACATATGTTTTAACTCTTTTTTACTGTTTTGTCAATAGCAAATCGGAGCAGAATCTTCCTTGGGTTACGCATATGCAATTTGCAGAGCCGGTTTGTTTACTGCTTTGAAACGGGTTGACCGGCGTCCGCGTCAGATACGAATGAAAGTTTTCCAACGCTTTATGAAAGACACACATATACATAATATATGTATTATACGGAAAAATAGCATCATAATCGTTACAGTTTCCGAAAAACCGTATTAATATCTTGAAAAAAAAGTGACGATATGGTAGAATCTGAATGTATACCGGAAATATCGGTATGGAAGTAAAAAAGGAGGATAATATGGATTTCAGAAAAATGCTCAGAAAAATAACGGCGATATCACTTTGTACTGTTATAGTCGGCGGATCAGCGGCTGTGTATACGTTATCCGGAACGGATAATACCGTATCGGCAAATGCGGCAAGCTATATGAAATTGGGAGATTTCATATATTCCAATACCGGAAATGATACTGCAACTATAATAGTATATAACGGAAATGATGAATTTGTCTGTATTCCCGATAAGATCAGCAAATACGAGGTCACTGCAATAGGCGAAAGTTCTTTCTGTGATAATACTGATATTATCAGCGTGACTCTCCCCGATACTGTTACGAAGATCGAACAGTATGCATTTGCAGGCTGCAAAAGCCTGAAAACCATCACTATACCGTCAAGCGTCAAAACGATCGACGACGGTGCTTTCGGCTTGAAAACCGAAGAAAAGATCTATCTGAAGACTATTTACGGCGAAAGCGGCTCTGCTGCCGAAAGCTTTGCGCTGAAGAATAATATTTCTTTTGTGCAGTCAGATGCTGAAGTCCTTCCGACTTCCGTAAAGCTTAACAACACTTATCTCAACCTCGAAAAAGGTCAGAATGAAACACTTTCTGCCGTTGTGTATCCTAATTATGCGACAGATAAAAGCTTATCATGGACTACAACCGACAGCAGTATTGTCAGCGTGACCGATAAAGGAGCGATAAAGGCAGTTTCCGCCGGAACGGCAATTATTACCGCTGCAACCTTTAACGGAAAAACTGCAAGCTGTAAGGTTGTCGTTACGGAAAAGCATACTCCTGTAAAGGAGATCAGTCTTGATAAATCAGTTATAAGCTTAGGCAGAAACGAAAGCTATACTCTCAAAGCATCATATAAACCCGTTGACGCCGTGCCTAAAACGATAAGATGGTCTTCCTCGGATAGATCTGTCGTTACCGTATCAGGCGGAAAGATCACCGGCATCAAAAACGGTTCTGCGGTAATAACAGCATGGTCTCCCGACGGAGCGAAGGCTGTGTGCAAGGTTACGGTAAAGAATCCTCCTGAAAAATTCAGCCTTAATAAATCCGCAGTTTCACTCGGATTGGGCGAGAACTATTCTCTTTCAGCCATTATTCCCGACGGAACGGCATCTGCTTTGAGGGTTTTCCGTACAAGCAACAGCAAGATCGTTAAAATGACAGGTACTTACTGGACAGGAAAATTTACCGCAGTCGGTATCGGTACAGCATACGTTACCGCCAAGCTTTATAACGGAAAGGAAGCAAGCTGCAGGATCAATGTCAAGGCTGCTCCCTCACAGATAACAATAAGCAAAAAGAATATGACTCTTTCAGTGGGCGATAAGGGAAGCCTCAGCAGTATTATCCCGTCGGATTCTGCCTGCTCAAAGAGGACCTTCCGCACCAGCAACAGCAAGGTTATAAAAATGACAAGGACCGACTGGACAGGTGAATTTACCGCAGTAGGCGAAGGTGTGGCATGGGTAACTGTCCGTAGCTACAACGGCAGGGAATCAAGCTGTAAGATAATTGTCGGCAAGCTTACGGACAAGATCGAGCTTTATACCAAAAAGAGAATAATGAAGCCCGGTCAGACAATGAATATCAGATATCATGTTCCTGCCGGACAGTCAGCAGGTGTTCTTACATATTCGTCAGGCAATCCCAAGGTATGTACTGTTAACAGCAGCGGAACAATAAAAGCTGTTGCCGTCGGAACTGCGACAGTTACAGTATCAATGGCAAACGGAAAGAAAGCCGCTTGTCTTATCACCGTTACAAATGATTATAACAAGCTCATGACAGACGGCGCAAACAAACTTCCTCTTTATAATGATTTCCCGACAGTATGTCAGAATCCCGAACTCCCCACAGGCTGTGAATTGGGCGGTCTTGCCTCTGTGCTGCATTTCTACGGTTATGACGCAGGCAAGATAGAGCTGGCTGATAAATACCTGAAAAAAGGACCTTTGTTCCAGACCGATCCGAGAGAGGCTTTTGTCGGTGATCCGAGAAACGGTTTTTCATACGGATGCTATGCTCCTGTAATTGTTGACTGTGCAAATAAATATCTTGCTGATCATAAATCTTCTCTGAGAGCAAGACAGCTGCATGGATATTCTTTCGAGGAATTATTCAATTTTGCGGAAACAGGTACTCCGGTAATTGTATGGGGAACATACAAGCTGGCAGAGGGCAGATTCACCGATTCGTGGAAGGCTGACAACGGCAAGACCATCACATGGTTTGCAGGCGAACACGTTATGGTTATTTTAGGACGTGTCGGTGACAGGATATATGTAGCCGATACTGCTTACGGCTGTGTCAAGGACTATGATCTGGCACTTTTCAAGCAGAGATATATTGATCTGTTTGAGCAGGCAGTTGTAATACAGTAAACTGAAAATTAAAGATAAAGCGGTGCCGCACAAGGCTGTAAAGCAGACAAAATATCTGCGATACTTTCCTTGTGCGGCTTTTTGCTGAACAGTAGTTTTTGTGTATTTTATAAAAAATTATAACCGCAAAGTATGTCCCCCGAGTCTCGCCTGCCGGCTCGGTCGGTGCTTCTGCTTCGCAGAGGTGTCCACTGGACACCCGCACCCTCTAAGGGAACGACAGCAAGCCTACGGCTTGCCTTTGCTTGTTGAAAGCAAAGCTTTTAAGGGCAAGACCTGTTTCAGCTATGATCTGAGATATGTGATGGAAAACTGCACAGATGCAAAGACGTCGGCAGAATATCTTGCATCACGCAGCAGCCTATATACATATAATATGAACGGCTTTGTCACTGACGACAAGAATACATTCTGCGTAGAGCTTGTTGTCGGGGATAAGGACGGCAGGACGGTTATCCGCGACAGTAAAACAAAGCTTAAGGCAACACCGCACAAAGAACGCCTTACGGCTTAGCACCACATCTGTTGCGCCCGAAGGAAGTGCCCTTGGGGTACTCTTTTTCCGTCATTCTGCACACTCGTTTTGCACATTCTGACGAAAAAATTGGCGGCGCATCTGCGGCACTATCTTTGTGCGGTATTGCCTTAACGATGGGATAAAATGGACAGATCCTGATTGTTTCTGTGTGGTGAACAGCTTTGCTGCCGAGGGCAATTCTGATATGATCGACGGAATTGAAACAAATTATGTCAGATGGAGAAAATATGACCGGCTGTTTTCTTCCGAAAAGGAAAAGATCAGTTTGGCTCGTTTCAAGGAACTCATGACAGCCGAAAAAGTAAAAGACAGCCCGGTCGTTTCTATCAGGGGTCAGTTATTGGTTCATCTTGCGGTATTCGATTTTGAAAGCCGCAGTATGCAGGTAATGTTCTGCGGAAAAGAGGATCCTGATGATATCGAATGGATAGATATCGGGAAGCTGTACAAATAAAAGAACTGTCAGTCCGTTTATGCGGACTGACAGTTTTTTGTGTTTATCAGAAATTATAAAGCGCTCCGAGAGTTGTGCCTGATGTTAATGGAGAAACTGTGAGGTTTTTTTCGGATATTACAGGGTCATCTTTATAAAGTATAGTTCCTGCGCTGTACGATCCCGAATCGGTAATTAAAAATACCATGGAAGAAACATCGGTGTCAAGACCGTCATATTCCATAGCCTGTTTGACGGTAACATTTCCTGCTGCGGTTTTTCTATTCGATGAAGATGCACCTGCCTCGGCAGCCCACGAATAGTCTTTGCTTGTAATAGTTCCTGCCATTACTCCTGCGTATACGGTTTTGCAGGTGTTGCTGAGCTTTGATGCTTCGCTTTTTATATCGCTGTTTCCGGAAGAACCTTTGTCGGAGGAACCGCTGCCGGAGGAACCCTTTCTGATATAGGTTGCGCCGTCAACATACATTTTATCTCCTTCTATGTACCATTTGCCGTATTTATCCGATGATGAAGAGGAAGAGGAAGAGGAATCCTTGGCAGTTGAATCATACTTGTATATAATGCTTTCGCCGTAAAGCTTCATTGTCAGCTCGTTACTGTCGTTTACTTCATAATCAAAATCAAGGGATATACCGTATTCGCTGCTGAGGGTACCCTTTCCGTTTTCTCCGAAGGTTATGGTTTCGGTTTTGCCGCTCTGAGTCCATGTTCCCTTTATCAGTTCCTTGGGGTTGTTGGCAAAAACAACAAATATCAGTACTAAAGCAACTGCGCCGCCTACAACAAGCAGTCCGAGAATAAGACCTATGGCAAGTCCGGGTCCTTTTTTTGCTCTTATAGGCTGAGGGCTGTAATTACCGTAATTCTGCTGAGGATATCCCTGCTGCCCGTAATTCTGCTGAGGATAGCTTTGCTGATTGTAATTCTGCTGGGGATAGTTTTGCTGCCCGTAATTCTGCTGGGGATAGTTTTGCTGCCCGTAATTTTGCTGAGGGTAGCTTTGCTGCCCGTAATTCTGCTGTGGGTAGCTTTGCTGCGGGTAGTTCTGCTGTGGGTAGCTTTGCTGCTGATAGTTTTGCTGAATTGGCGTATTATTTTGCTGGGGCTGATCGTCAGCTCCGAGTCTGGAACCGCATGACGGACAGAATTTAGTACCCGGTGTGTATTCGCTTCCGCAATTGGGACAGAACATATACATCACTCCTTCTTATGATTATTACTACAATTATATACTAACATATTACAGCAGCAAATTCAACATATATTTATTTTCAATTCATAATTCATAATGCATAATGCATAATGCGGCAAAGATGAGGAACTGATGACGGAAAGCCGGTTATTTTTTTCTTACTGTAATAAGGTTTTCGTTCGATGCTGTGAAAACTGTCAAAAATCAGTGCCTGTAATTATGCATTATGAATTGAGCAATATATTTTGTCTGACTCTTTGCATAAAATAAACATAATTTTTTTGTCGTAAGTGTCGATACATGGCAGGGACGCTAAAAATTTATTGACTTTAACCATTTAAAGTGTTATAATGTACAAGTGCTTTGCAAAATCTCATGCGAGAATTTTTTCGGCATTTGTGCAGAGGATCATATCCTTTTCCTTGTCGGTTATACTCTCAAGGGATCTGAAATGATCGGCATATTCCTTCTGGTCGTTCCAAGGACTGTCGGTGGCGAAAAGGATCTTATCGGTGCCGTGTTTTTTTATTACCTCAACGACCTGACTGTCGGTGGTATCGCAAAAGCTTCCGAGAGCGGCAAAGGAACAGCTTATATCAATATAGCAGCTGCTTCCGATAAGATGCTTTTTTACTTCCTCGTGCATGAATATTCCGCCGAGATGAGCAAATATCATAAACGGTTTTGCAATACCGGTTTCGTTCATCACCCTGTCAAGTACAGCCCGTCCCTTTTCGGGAGGACAGTGTATAACGTCAAAGGCAGGATCGACGCCTGCATGAGTTACGACCATAAGCCCCAGACGGGCACATTCCGTAATGATGCGGATATATTTCGGGTCGTCGATGAATGTTCCGGTATAATCGGGATGTATCTTTATTCCCCTGAAACCCTGTTTTTTAAGAGATCCGAGTTTTTCTTCGGGATCATCGTCATCGGGATGTATTCCGCCGAAGGAAACAAGATCATTGCAGGAAGCGTTAAGCTCTGCGGCAAAGCGGTTGATCGTGTCAAACTGTCCCTTGCGTGTTGCAACGGGGAGTATCACCGAGCGTCCGATACCGGCAGCTTTCATGCTTCTGCGCAGTCCGGCTATTGTTCCGTCGGAAAAACTCTGTACGGCGGGGGCTTGTTTTTTCAGTGTGCTGATAGTTTTTTCAGCGATCTTGTCGGGATATATATGTGTATGAAAATCTGTTATCATATCTCGCACCTCAATATGTAAATAGTTTTGTGCTGTATCACATCTGCGGCAAAACAGCAGTGACAGAATTGAATATAGCACAGATTATTTAAATATAAATTCCTTTATGGAATAAAAACAGGAGAAAACAAAAATGGATATGTTTATCAAAGTCCTGTTTCTTGTCGTGTTCTTTGCTATCATGATAGGAGTAGGCATCTATTGTCGCAAACAGGCGACAGACGTAAACGGTTTTGTACTGGGCAACCGTTCCGTAGGCCCTTGGCTTACTGCTTTTGCATTCGGTACATCATATTTTTCAGCCGTAATATTTGTCGGCTATGCAGGTCAGTTCGGCTGGCGCTTCGGTCTTGCTTCCACATGGATCGGTCTGGGCAATGCCTTTATCGGTTCTCTTCTTGCATGGAGTGTCCTCGGCAGAAGGACAAGAGTAATGACCCAGCATCTTGATTCGGCAACAATGCCTGATTTCTTCTTCAAAAGATATAATTCAAAGGCGTTGAAAATCGCTGCTTCGATCATTATTTTTATATTCCTGATCCCCTATACGGCTTCGCTTTATAACGGTCTTTCCAGACTGTTTGAAATGGCATTCGGTATTCCGTATATCTATTGTGTTATCGGAATGGCAGTTCTCACCGGAGTATATGTCGTGCTCGGCGGATATATGGCTACCGCAATAAATGACTTTATCCAGGGCATCATTATGATCGTCGGCATCATTGCGGTCATTACCGCTGTTCTCCAGGTAAACGGCGGTCTGAGTGAAAGTATAGCAAAGCTTTCGCAGAAGGGCGCTGATTTCGCTACAGCCGGCGGAACAAAATTCGATGGTGTGTTCACATCATTCTTCGGTCCTGATATAATTGCGCTGATCGGCGTTGTTATACTTACTTCACTCGGCACATGGGGACTTCCGCAGATGGTTCAGAAATTCTATGCCATCAAATCGGAAAAATCCATCAGCACCGGTACGATAGTATCAACGGCTTTTGCAATAATCGTTGCAGGCGGCTGCTATTTTCTCGGCGGATTCGGCAGACTTTTTGCTGCCGAGGGCGAAGGCGGAAAGCCCGTCGGAGGATATGACAATATAATCCCGACAATGCTTGAAAATCTTTCGCCTATCCTTATAGGAATAGTTGTTGTTCTTGTCCTTTCTGCATCAATGAGTACTCTTTCAAGCCTTGTGCTTACATCAAGCTCGGTGCTTACGATAGATTTTATTGATCCGGTATTCTGCTCAAAGAAGGGTCTTCCCGAAAAGAAAAAGGTTCTTCTTATGAGATTGTTCATTATATTCTTCATTACGATCTCTGCTGTTATAGCTATAGTACAGGTCAATTCTCCGGTACTGTTCATTTCGCAGATGATGGGCGTATCATGGGGAGCGCTTGCAGGAGCCTTCCTCGCGCCGTTCCTGTACGGTCTTTATCTCAAAAGAGTGCCGAAGGCTGCGGTATGGATAAACTTCATAATCGGTATAGGTATCTCCGTTGCATCATTCATCTGCAATTTCGGCGGCATCAAATTTGACAATGCCGTGCTTGAATATTTCAAATCTCCGATAAATGCCGGTATGCTCGCAATGCTTCTCGGTCTGATAATTACACCGATAATTACCGGTATCGCTCCGACTAAGGATATTGAGCGCACGAACAAGATCTTCTCCTGCTACAACAAGAAGATCACGGTATCCGCAAAGCAGTCTATCAATGAAGATGAAGATCAATAATTCAAAATGCATAATTATAACACTTGATTTATAGGTATAACAGAGTTACAATATAAATAACAGGAAGGCTTGTCAAAAGTCCCGGAAGAAAATATTTTATAAAGGAAATGATAAAAAATGATGTTTCAAAAGGAAATTGAAACGATGCCGAGAGAGCAGATAGAGGCTCTTCAGCTTGAACGTCTGAAGGAAACGGTAAAATACTGCTATGACAATGTTCCGCTTTATCATAAGCGCCTTAGCGACGCCGGAGTATTTGACGGATCAAAGATCAAGACACTGTCGGATATCGAGTATATACCCTTTACGACAAAGGACGATTTCCGCGATAATTATCCCTTCGGTCTTATGGCTGCTCCTATGAAGGATATTGTCCGTATCCACGCTTCTTCGGGTACGACGGGTAAGCCTACGGTCGGCGTTTATACCAAAGAGGATATCAGGATATGGGCGGATCTTGTTTCCCGTGTTGCAGTTGCAGGCGGTGTTACCTCAGAGGATATAATACAGATCAGCTTCGGCTACGGTCTTTTCACCGGCGCTCTCGGTCTGCATTACGGACTGGAAAACCTCGGTGCGACTGTAATTCCTGCTTCTTCGGGCAATACAGAAAAGCAGCTCATGATGATGCGTGATTACGGTGTAACAGGTCTTGTTGCAACACCCTCCTATGCGCTCTATCTTTCCGAGGCAGCAAAGGAAGCTGGCTATCCGCTTTCCGATTATAAGCTCAGACTCGGTATTCTCGGTTCGGAGCCATGTACTCCGGCAATGCGTTCACAGATCGAAGCAAACTTCAATATCCGTGTATCCGATAACTACGGCATGACCGAACTCGGCGGTCCCGGCGTTTCCGGCGACTGCGAAGCAAGAAACGGTATGCATTTTGCCGAGGATCATTTCCTGCCCGAGATAATCGACAATGATACAGGAAAGCGTCTTGGCGAGGGAGAAGTCGGCGAGCTTGTCATAACTACCCTTACAAGAAAGGGTATGCCTGTGCTCAGATACAGAACAAAGGATATCACAAAGATCACCTATGAGCCGTGTCCCTGCGGAAGGACTCATGCGCGTATGGCAAAAACTATGGGCAGAACCGACGATATGCTTATCATCAAGGGCGTTAATGTATTCCCGACGCAGATCGAGAATATTCTTATCAATATCAAGGATGTCGCTCCTCATTATATGCTCATCATCACCCGTGAAAACTACAGGGATAATCTTGAGATCAAGGTCGAGCTTGAAAATGCTGCCCTGCTTGAGAATTATCAGCTGCTCAGCGGACTCAAGAAATCCATCGAGGCAAAGATGCAGTCTATTCTCGGTCTGAGAACAAAGGTTACTCTTGTTCCGCCCAAGACAATAGAGCGTTTCCAGGGCAAGGCAAAGAGAATAGTGGATCTCAGAAACAAATAATACCCAGACGGAATAAATACTATATTAAGGTGGTAGAAAAATGAAAGAATTACTTATCGGCAATGCGGCTCTTGCGCGGGGTCTGTATGAAGCCGGCTGCGCCGTTATATCAAGTTATCCCGGTACTCCGAGTACGGAAATAACCGAGGAATTTGCAAAATATGATGATGTTTACTGCGAATGGGCGCCAAATGAAAAGGTAGCGACTGAAACAGCATTCGGCGCATCTCTCAGAGGAAAGCGTTCAGCCTGCTGCATGAAGCACGTTGGTCTGAATGTTGCAGCCGATCCGCTTTTCACAATGTCCTATACAGGCGTAAATGCAGGTATGGTTATCTGTGTTGCTGACGATCCGGGTATGCATTCCTCACAGAATGAGCAGGATTCCCGTCATTACGCCATAGCTGCAAAGGTCCCGATGCTCGAGCCTGCCGATTCACAGGAGGCTCTTGATTTCGCAAAGACAGCATATGAGATATCCGAGCAGTTCGATACTCCGGTATTTATCAAAATGTGTACCCGTGTGGCTCATTCCCAGAGTATAGTCGAAAAGGGTGAGCGTACCGAGGTGACAAAGGAATATGTCAAGAATCCCAGAAAATATATAATGGCTCCGGCAAACGCTATAGCCCGTCATCCGTTCGTTGAGGAAAGATGCGCAAAGCTTACTGAATATGCCGAAACTTCTCCGCTCAACAGGATCGAGGAAGGAAACGGCGGATATGATTTCGGAATAATTACTTCATCGACCTCCTATCAGTATGTCAAGGAGGTATTCGGCGACAAGGTATCCGTACTCAAGCTTGGTATGGTCAATCCGCTCCCCGTAAAGCTGATAAAGGATTTTGCAGCAAAGGCGGGCAAGGTTTATGTTATTGAGGAGCTTGATCCGATAATCGAAACGCACTGTAAAAATATCGGCATTGATGTTGTCGGCAAGGGAAAAATCTCAATTCTCGGAGAGTTCTCACAAAAGACCATTGCCGATGCATTCGGTCTTGAAAAGAAGGAAAATGTCTGTCTTGACACCAAAGTTCCGGTACGTCCTCCGATGATGTGCGCAGGCTGTCCTCACCGCGGTATGTATTATGTTCTTGCCAAGAACAAGCTTACCGTTCTCGGTGATATCGGCTGCTATACTCTCGGTTCAATGCCGCCGCTCAATGCGCTTGATATGACTCTTTGCATGGGCGCGTCGGTTTCCGGTCTGCACGGCTATAATAAAGCAGGCAGAAACGAAACGGAAAACAAAACTGTATGCGTTATCGGTGATTCGACCTTTATGCATTCCGGCGTAACGGGACTTATCAATATAGCATATAACCAGTCAAATTCCACCGTTATCATTCTTGATAACTCGATCACCGGCATGACCGGTCATCAGCAGAACCCGACTACGGGCAAGAATATCAAGGGTGATCCTGCAGGCAAGGTCGATCTTGAAAGCCTCTGCCGTTCCGTCGGCATCAATTCCGTAAGGGTCGTTGATCCTTATGATCTTGAACAGTGCGAAAAGGTCGTAAAGGAAGAGCTTGCAAAGAATGAGCCGTCCGTTATCATTTCACGCAGACCGTGCGTTCTTCTCAAATATGTCAAGCCGAAAAAGCCGCTGCACGTTGATCCCGAAAAATGCCGCGGATGCAAAAAGTGTATGAAATTCGGCTGTCCGGCTATCTCCTTCAGAGATGGTCACGCAGTTGTTGACAATACATTGTGCATAGGCTGCGGTGTATGCGCTACACTGTGTCCCTTCGGTGCATTTGAAAGCGAGGTAGAGTGATAATGGCAACTAAAAATGTAATGATAGTAGGCGTGGGCGGTCAGGGATCGCTGCTTGCTTCAAAGCTTCTCGGCAGACTTCTCGTTGACGAGGGCTTTGACGTAAAGGTGAGCGAGGTCCATGGCATGAGCCAGCGCGGCGGTTCGGTCGTGACTTATGTAAGATTCGGAGATAAGGTTTACTCTCCCGTTATCGAGGAGGGGGAAGCTGATTTCATCGTAAGCTTTGAGAAGATCGAGGCGGCAAGATATATAAGCGATCTGAAAAAGGGCGGTACGGTTATCGTAAATACTCAGCAGATAGATCCTATGCCCGTAATTATCGGCAATGAGAAATATCCCGAAAACGTCCTTGAAGAAATGAAGGACAAGGGCGTACACGTTGACGCGATCGACGCTCTCTCACTTGCTGATGAAGCAGGATCTGCAAAGGCGTGTAATATAGTGCTTATGGGACGTCTTGCAAAATATTTCGATATTCCCTATGAGAAATGGGAAGCTGCGATCGAAAAATGCGTTAAACCGAATTTCATAGAAATCAATAAAAAGGCTTTCAGCCTCGGATATAATAACTGAATGCAAAACTACACCGTAAAACAGAAAGTGTGATCCAGATGAATAACAAATATTTTCAGCCGGAATATGAAACAATGCCGGTTGAGGAAATAAAAAAGCTTCAGGACGAAAAGCTTGTCAGACAGGTAAAATATGTTTATGACAATGTGAAGTATTACCGTGACCTTATGGATAAAAAGGGCGTAAAGCCGGAGGATATAAAGGGTACGGAGGATCTTCACAAGCTGCCGTTCCTTAAAAAAGATGATCTGCGCGAGGCATACCCTTACGGGCTTCTCGGAACGGATATCAAAAACTGTGTGCGCATACACTCTACATCGGGAACAACAGGAAAGAGAGTGGTCGCATTCTATACACAGCATGATGTCGATATGTGGGAGGATTGCTGCGCAAGAGCGATCGTTGCGGCAGGCGGCAGTTCTGATGATGTATGCCAGGTATGCTACGGATATGGTCTGTTTACAGGCGGCGCCGGACTTCACGGCGGTTCGCATAAGGTAGGCTGTCTTACCCTGCCGATGTCCAGCGGCAATACCGACAGACAGATACAGTTCATGATGGATCTGAATTCCACTTTTCTCTGCTGTACGCCTTCATATGCGGCATACCTCGGAGAATCCCTCAAGGAAAAGGGCTATAAGCCTGAGGACAACAAGCTCAGAGCCGGTATTTTCGGAGCAGAACCCTGGACAGAGGAAATGCGCCGCGATATAGAAAAGGCTCTCGGCATAAAGGCGTATGATATTTACGGACTTACGGAAATAAGCGGTCCCGGCGTTGCATTTGAATGTGAAGAACAAAAGGGAATGCATATCAATGAGGATCATTTTATCGCTGAGATAATTGACCCCGAAACAGGAGAACCGCTTCCGATCGGTACAAAGGGTGAGCTTGTGTTCACTTCTCTTGATAAAGAGGGTTTCCCGATGCTGCGCTACCGCACAAGGGATATCTGCGTCCTTTCGAGAGAAAAATGCTCCTGCGGAAGAACCTTCCTGAAAATGACCAAGCCGATGGGTCGAAGCGACGATATGATGATAATCCGCGGCGTAAACGTATTCCCGAGCCAGATAGAAACTGTTCTGCTCAAACAGGGATATGCGCCCAATTACCAGATCATTCTTGACAGGGTTAATAATTCGGATACGTTTGATATAAATGTCGAGATGAATCCCGACGATTTCCCGGATTCCCCCAAGGCTATAACAAGCAAGGAAAAGAAGCTTCAGGACGCTATGAAGGCAATGCTTGGCATAAATCCGAAGATACATCTTGTTGCTCCAAAGACAATAGAGCGTTCCGAGGGCAAGGCTGTAAGGATTATCGACAAGCGCAAGAGATACGGTATCACGACATAATGAATTCTTTATAAAATTAACATATAAGGAGGAGTAAACTATGGCAGTAAAGCAGATATCCATTTTTGTTGAGAACAGGGAAGGCAAGCTGGTGACGATCACCGACTCAATTGCCAATGCAGGAGTTGACATCCGCGCGATGAGCGTAGCCGACACACAGGATTTCGGTATTTTCAGGCTTATCGTAAACGATCCCGAAAAGGCAAAGGAAGCGCTTGAATCTTCGGGCTGCTTTGTATCAATAACGCAGGTCGTCGGAATATCCATCCCTGACGAGCCGGGTTCGCTTGCAAAGGTAGTAAACATACTTGCAAGGTACAATATCAATATTGAGTATATGTATGCATTCATAACAGTATCCAAGAAGAATGCATCTGTAGTGCTCAGAGTTGCGGATAATGCAGCGGCAGAGAAGATACTCACCGAAAACGGAGTAAAGCTTCTTGAAGAGAAGGATATTGTTAATATGTAATTAAGTGGTTTCTTAATGCTGCGGTCGGCATCATATGCATACCGCAGCATAGTTTTTTTCAGGAAAGTGAAGTGTCTGATAATGTGTTTGATATGCGACAGGATAAATATGATAAAAAACGGAGAAAATCCTTATTTTGTAAAAGAGCTTAACACAGGATATGTAGTTATCGGGGATAATCAGCATTTTTACGGATATACGCTTTTTCTCTATAAATCTCACGGAGAAATAACAGAGCTTTTTCATCTTGACGGGAAGGAAAGAGCATTATTCATGGAGGAAATGACTATCGTTGCAAAGGCAGTTTCCAATGCCTTCGGCGCAGAAAAGATGAATTATGAGCTTCTGGGAATGGGGGACGCTCATCTGCACTGGCATCTTTATCCCAGAAGGACGGGAGATATCGGAGAGTACGGCAATCACGGGAAAGGCCCTGTATGGTGGTATCCGATGGAGAAAATGTACAGCAAAGATAATCGCCCGACAGAAAAAGAGCTTGATGAAATGAAGCAGAAACTTCTGACAGAGCTTGAAAAACTTATATGACAGAAAAAACCGGCGCTCTTGTGAGCACCGGGATTTTTATATAATATCACAATCTTGATTTAAAATCCTCATATCCGAATTTTTTGATAAGATCGGTCGTTCCGTCGGCTTTCAGCAGATATATGTCTGGCAGAGGCATTCCGTTGAAGGTGTTGTTCTTGACCATGGAATACATTGCCATATCGGTGAAAATCAGCTTATCTCCGACAGAAAGCGGCTCGTCAAAAGAATAATCCCCGATGATATCTCCCGCAAGGCAGGTCGGTCCTCCAAGACGGTAGGTGTATTTCTTTTCGCCTGCTTCTCCGGAGCCGAGAATGAACGGGCGGTAGGGCATTTCAAGTACATCGGGCATATGACAAGCGGCGGAGGTATCAACGATCGCAAGCTCCATTCCGTTTTCAGTAAGATCAAGGACGGTCGTGACAAGAAATCCTGCATTTATTGCAACTGCCTCTCCCGGCTCGATATAGACCTGCACTCCGTATTCCTCTTTTATTCTTCTGACCATGCCGATAAGCTTTTCCGTATCGTAGCCGTCCTTTGAAATATGATGTCCTCCTCCGAAGTTCAGCCATTTCATTTTTCTTATGTACTTACCGAATTTCTTTTCTACGACTTCAAGGGTTCGTTCAAGTGTGTCAGCGCCCTGCTCGCACATGGTATGAAAATGCAGACCGCTTATCCCGTCAAGCTCGTTTTCCATGAAATTTTCAAGGGTGATGCCCAGACGTGAATTTTCAGCGCAGGGATCATATATTTTTGTTTCTATCTCGGAATATCCCGGATTGATCCTCAGACCAAACTGTATTTCCGGATGGGCAAGGGCTTTTTCGCGGAAATGCCTCCACTGGGAAAAGGAATTGAAAACGATATGATCGCAGATTTTCAGGAGTTCATCAAAATCCGCGTCCTTATATGCAGGCGAAAAGACATGGATCTGTCGGTTTCCCATTTCCTCATGCGCAAGCTTTGCCTCAAACAGACCGCTCGCTGTCGTTCCGCTGAGGTACTGCGCAATAAGCGGATAGGTGCGGTAGCAGGAATACGCCTTTTGCGCAAGAAGGATATGGCAGTCCGTTTTTTCTCTGACGGATTTAAGTATTTCAAGATTATGTATCAGCGCCGCTTCATCAACAACATAGCACGGAGTCGGCAGCTTCTCAAGAATTTCTTCTTTTCTCATTTTTATCTCCTTTTTTGCATGGGTGCAGTTATTATAACACGTCTGTTTTTCATAATTATAGCAGGAAAATATGTATTATTCAATTCCCTGTGTTGAATTTTCCGATGAAAAGATATATAATAATGTTCAGACGCTTTCGGGCGAAAGAAAAAAAGGAGAGATATAATATGACGAAAATTGATATTTTTTCAGGCTTCCTCGGCGCAGGAAAAACAACGCTTATCAAAAAGCTCATAAAAGAAGGCTATCAGAATGAACAGATAGTCCTTATCGAAAACGAATTTGGTGAGATAGGTATTGACGGCGGCTTTCTTAAAGAGGCAGGTATACAGATCAATGAAATGAATTCCGGCTGTATCTGCTGTTCGCTTGTCGGAGATTTCCGCGAGGCGCTCGGCAAGGTTCTGGAGCAGTATCATCCCGACAGGATCCTTATCGAACCCTCAGGCGTAGGAAAGCTTTCGGACGTTATCAATGCTGTAAAGAGCGTTGCAAGCGACGAGGTGGTACTCAACAGCTTTGTTACTGTTGCGGACGCAACAAAGGTAAAGAGCTATATGAAGAATTTCGGTGAATTCTATAATAACCAGATCGAATATGCAAGCACGATAATCCTCAGCCGTACACAAAGCGTCAGCGAGGAAAAGCTTGCTAAGGCAATTGAGCTTATCCGTGAGCATAATACGAAGGCTTCTGTAGTGACTACACCGTGGGACGATCTTACCGGTGCCCAGATCCTTTCCGCGGCAGACGGCAAGGCTCTGCTTACTGTAGATGATGTTGTTGAGGAGCATCATCATCACCGCCATCATGAGGACGGCGAGGAATGTCACTGTCACGATCATGAGCATGAGCATGAGCATCACCATCATGACGAGGACGAGCATGAGCATCACCATCATGACGAGGACGAGCATGAGCATCATCACCATCATCATCATGAGGACGGCGAGGAATGTCACTGCCACGATCACGACCACGAGCATCATCACCATCACCATGCCGATGAAGTATTTACAAGCTGGGGCGCGGAAACAGCAAAGAAATTCACCATAGATGAAATAAAGACGATACTTGCCGCGCTTGATGATAGTGAGAGATACGGTACTATTCTCCGCGCAAAGGGTATAGTAGCCGCTCAGGACGGGACCTGGATCCATTATGATTTCGTGCCGGGAGAATCCGATGTCAGAACAGGTTCTGCGGATTATACGGGACGTATCTGCGTGATCGGTTCAAAGCTGAAAGAGGACGAGCTGAAAAAGCTCTTCGGTATCTGAACGGAGTGATTAATAATGACGGAAATACCGGTATATCTGTTTTTAGGTTTCCTTGACGGAGGAAAGACAAAATTTATTCAGGATACTCTCTGCGATAAGCGTTTCCAGAACGGAGAAAGAACGCTTTGTATCCTCTTTGAGGACGGAGATGAGGAACTGGATACTTCAAAATATAAGGGCGGCGACAAGGTCACTGTAGTCGTTGCGGACGGAAAGCAGGATCTTAATACTAAATTTCTTGAAGATGCGCTGAAAAACGCCCGTGCCGAGCGCGTTATGATCGAGTATAACGGAATGTGGACGCTGCAGGAGCTTGGCATGGTGCTGCCGAGAAACTGGCAGGTCTATCAGATAATGATGTTTGCCGATGCGAACAGCTTTGAAAGCTACAATAATAATATGCGTCAGCTTGTATATGACAAGCTCAATTCCGCAGAGGTCGTTTTCTTCAACCGCTGTAAGGAGGGCTTTGACAAAATGCCGCTTCATACGATAGTGCGCGCTGTAAGCCGCCGCACTGCGATAGTATATGAATATGAGGACGGCACAGTAGAAAATGACGATATCGAAGATCCGCTGCCGTTTGATATCAATGCCCCGATAGTAGAAGTAAAGGACGAGGATTTCGGTCTGCTTTATCTTGATGCGATGGACAAGCCCGGCAATTACGACGGAAAGACGATCCGTTTCAAGGGGCTTGTCGCAAGAAGTCCGAAATTCCCCAAGGGTTCGTTTGTCGGCGGAAGATTTGCAATGACCTGCTGCGCAGAGGATATACAGTATGTCGGTTTCATGTGCAAATGGAAGAGCGCGGACAGCGTAAAAAATAAGGGCTGGTATATGATAACCGCAAAGGTGAAGGAAGAGCGTGACAAGATGTTCGGCGGCGAATCGGGTCCCATGCTATATGTCACAGAGGTAAAGCCTGCCGAAAAGCCGCAGGAAGAAACGGTTTTCTTCGGATAAGGTGAAAAAGCAGTATGATCCCGTTGCGCCGAATAATAACCGCAAAGTATGTCCCCCGCCTCTAAGGCGGCGGGTGCCATATATCCGTTCAGTGGGAGTAAAAATCTCCCACTGAACGACAGCAAGCCTACGGCGTTGAAAGCAAAGCTTTTAATGTAAGGAGTAAACAATATGTCAGATAAAAAGGTAAGAACCAGATTTGCGCCCAGTCCGACAGGCTTTATGCACGTCGGAAATCTCAGAACGGCGCTGTATGAATATCTTATTGCCAAGTCGCTCGGCGGAGATTTTGTGCTCCGTATCGAGGATACCGATCAGGAACGCAAGGTCGAGGGCGCGGTCGATATCATTTATAATACATTGAAAGCCGCAGGTCTGAAACATGACGAAGGCCCCGATATCGGCGGTGAATACGGTCCATATGTGCAGAGCGAAAGAAAGGATATGTATATTCCCTATGCGGAGGAGCTTATCAGAAAGGATAAGGCTTACCGCTGTTTCTGCACGAAAGAAAGGCTCGACGGTCTGAGAGCTGATTCCGATGATCCGGGAGCAGGCTATGACAGACACTGCAGAGATCTTCCGGCTGAGGAAGTGCAGGAGCTTCTCGACAAGGGTACGCCCTATGTTATCCGTCAGAAAATGCCGCTTGAGGGTACTACTACTTTTGAAGACGCTGTTTACGGAAAGATCTCCGTTGACAACAGCGAGCTTCAGGATCAGATACTTATTAAGGCGGACGGATATCCCACATATAATTTTGCAAACGTAATAGACGACCATACAATGAATATTACCCATGTTGTAAGAGGAAGCGAATACCTTTCCTCCACACCGAAGTACAATCTTCTGTATGAGGCGTTCGGTTGGGAGATCCCGACATATATCCATCTTCCGCTTATCATGGGCAAAAACGACGACGGAACGATCTCCAAGCTTTCAAAGCGTCACGGCGCAACAAGCTTTGAGGATCTTGTAAAGGCAGGCTTCCTGCCCGAGGCTATCATTAATTATATAGCTCTTCTCGGCTGGGCGCCCAAGGATAACAGGGAAATGTTCACTCTTGACGAGTTGGTTGAAAATTTTGATATTTCGGGAATAAGCAAATCGCCTGCCGTATTCGATTACGATAAGCTTGAATGGTTCAACGGTGAATATATAAAGGCTATGACTACAGAAGAGTTTGCAGAAGCTGCAAAACCCTATTTCGACAAGGCTCTCGGAGACAGACAGTTTGATCGTGTAAAGCTTGCGTCTATCCTTCATCAGAGAACAGTCCGTCTTACCGAAATCCCTGAGAAGATAGCGTTTTTCGCAGAGCAGCCGGATTATGATAAGGAATTGTTCGTCAATAAAAAGAGCAAGACAAATCTTGAAAATGCTCCCGGTCTGCTCAAAGCGGGAATTGAGGCTCTTGAAGCGCTTGCAGTATGGGATCATGACAGTATACATGACTGTCTTATCGGTCTTGCGCAGAAGCTTGAGGTCAAAAACGGCACTGTAATGTGGCCGGTGCGCATAGCCGCATCCGGAATGACGGTTACTCCGGGCGGCGCGGTCGAGATACTCGATATTCTCGGAAGAGAAGAATCGCTTGCAAGACTGCATAAGGGACTTGAAAAGCTTGAGGGCTGATTTCATATAATAAGGAGGAATGTACAGTGGCAGAAGAGATCAGGGAAAATGAAGGCGGCGGCGCCAATTTTATAGAAAACTTTATTACGGAGGATATAGCGGAAGGCGGAGCTTATGAGGGTGAAACAGTCCATACGCGTTTCCCTCCCGAGCCGAACGGATATCTGCATATAGGTCATGCAAAGGCAATATGCATTGATTTCGGCATGGCGGAAAAATTCGGCGGTATCTGCAATCTCCGCATGGACGATACTAATCCCACAAAGGAAGACGTAGAATATATCGACGCGATAGAAGAGGATATAAAATGGCTCGGCTTTGACTGGGAGGACAGATTCCATTTTGCGTCGGATTATTTTGATCAGATGTACGGATTTGCCGTTGAGCTTATCAAAAAGGGTCTTGCGTATGTTTGCGAGCTTACTCCCGAACAGATGAGGGCTAACCGCGGAGATCTCACTACTCCTGCCACAAGCCCCTACCGTGACAGACCGGCAGAGGAAAGCCTTGACCTTTTTGAACGCATGAAAAACGGCGAATTTGAAGAGGGAACAAAGACTCTCCGCGCAAAGATAGATCTTGCAAGCGGCAATTTCAATATGCGCGATCCGGTCATTTACCGTATAAACCGCATACCTCACCACAGAACAGGGGAAAAATGGTGCATCTATCCGATGTATGATTTTGCTCACCCGATAGAGGACGCGATGGAGGGTATAACACATTCTCTCTGTACGCTTGAATTTGAGGATCACAGACCGCTTTATGACTGGGTCATTGATAATATCACAGCGCCCTGCAAGCCTCGTCAGATCGAATTTGCAAGACTCGGCATAAACAATACCGTAATGAGCAAGCGCAAGCTTCGTCAGCTCGTTGAGGACGGTTATGTCGCAGGCTGGGACGATCCGCGTATGCCGACGCTCTGCGGTCTGAGAAGAAGAGGCTATACTCCTGCCTCGATCCGCAGCTTCTGTGAAAAGATAGGCGTATCAAAGACGAACAGCGTTGTTGAATACAGTTTTCTTGAACATTGTCTGCGTGACGATCTCAATGAGAATGCTGCGCGTGTAATGTGTGTGCTTGACCCGGTAAAGCTTGTTATCACAAACTATCCCGAGGGAAAGACAGAATCATTTGAGGTGGAAAACAATCCTCAGAAGGAAGAGGACGGCAAGCGGACGATCACATTCAGCAGAGAGCTTTATATCGAAGCGAGTGATTTCCTTGAGGAAAAGATCAAGGGCTACAACCGTTTCTATCCCGGAAATGAGGTACGGCTGAAATCAGCGTATATCGTAAAATGCACAGGCTGCAAAAAGGACGAAAACGGCAAGGTCGTTGAGGTCTATGCGGAATACGATCCCGAAACCCGCGGCGGCGATACGCCCGACGGACGCAAGGTAAGGGGTACGGTACACTGGGTGAATGCCGAGGATCATCTTGAAGCCGAGGTAAGGCTTTACGATAATCTGTTTACCGATCCGGAGCCGGATACGGGCGACAAGAACTTCCTTGATTATATTAATCCCGAAAGCCTCACCGTTCTTAAAAACTGCAAGATAGAAAGCTCGGTCGCAGGTGCGTCAGCGCCTAAGCATTATCAGTTCATGCGTCTGGGTTATTTCTGTATCGACAAGGACAGCACCCCCGATGCGCTGATATTTAACCGCAGCGTTTCGCTCAAGGACGGATTCAAGAAAAACAGGTGATAATATGAAAACCGCCTTTATTACGGCATATCATAAAAAATACCTGATACTTATAATTGCAGGCGGTCTTTTTTGTATTCTGACTGATCTTATCGGTATCAGACCGGCAGTTCCGTCAGGCATTTCCGGAACAGGTCTGAGATTCCCTCTGCCTGATGTCATAATCCTTCCGCTCCTCTGTACTGCTGCTGGGATCGCTGTGGGTCTGACGGCAAAAAGACAGCTGACGGCGGCGGCATACGGCTTTTGTTTCGGGCTGTGTCAGTTTTTGCTTCCGCTGGTACTGTATTATTTCATACTGCACAGCGGAATGAAGGAGCAGGCGTGGGGAAGAGCTTTATGCGGAATACCCGTCACTCCTGCCTTTGCCTGGGGAGCGTTTACGGTAAAGGATAAGATCAGGCATTTTTTGAAGGAAAACAAGGAATAAAGTCACTTACTGACGAGCGCGGCAAAAGATCTGCTGCGGATATATGAAACAATGCCGGCAGCGCGCCGGAAGGAGGCATATGTACTGTTATGATGAAAAATACAAGCGCGATTATCCTTGCAGGCGGCGAGGGTAAGAGAATGAAATCAAACCGCCCGAAGGTCCTCAGCGAGGTCGTTTTCCAGCCTATGCTCAAATGGGTAATAGATGCGGTGAGAGCTGCCGGAATAAAAGATATCTGCGTCGTTACGGGCAGCAAAAGGGAATATGTCGAGGAATATCTGAAAACGCTTCCCTTTGAAGTCGAAACTGTATTTCAGCCCCAGCGCCTCGGAACAGGTCATGCCGTGATGATGGCAAAGTCTTTCCTTGAAAAACACAGGGGAAGTGATGTGCTGATACTTAACGGAGATGCTCCCTTCGTCGGAGTGGAAACGATCAGGAATGCATTCGTTGTCCATAACCAGACAGGAGAGATCGACCCGGAAGTGTTCGATTGGGAAGAGGAAAGAGAACCTTCACCGAACAGAGGCTGCACCGTTATTTCCGCAGAGGTTGAAAATCCTTCGGGCTACGGACGTATCGTCCATGAAACCGATTCCGAGGTATTTTTTAACCTGCGCACTCTGAAGGCGATAGTCGAGGAAAAGGAAGCTACTGACGAGATCAGAAAGATAAAGGAAGTCAATTCCGGCGCTTACTGGTTTGAAACAGATACGCTGCTCGACGCCCTCGGCAAGCTTACCAAAAGTGAAAAGACGGGAGAATATTATCTCACCGATACGGTTGCTATAATCAAAAACAGCGGCAATGCAGTAATGTCATATAAGGCAAAAAATGCAGATTCCGTACTCGGTGCAAATGACTGCGTCCAGCTTGCTCAGCTCAATGAGATCGCCAGAATGAGGATCCTTACAAAGCATATGAAAAACGGAGTCAGTATTCCCTGCACGGACGGAGTTATTATCGGCAGAGAAGTCAGTATCGGGGCAAATACCACTATTCTTCCGGCTTCGGTGATACGCGGAAAGACAACGATCGGTACCGGTTGTGAGATTGGTCCGGCTGTTCTTATTGATTCCTGTAAGATACCTGACGGAAGTACGCTGAGCAGCGTGACAATGAAGAATCAGGTTTTGTGAAGTGTCTGATATAAATGGCAATTATTGTTTTGTGCATATTAAATTGATTTTTCCGAAAATCAAACAATATTTGCGCAAATGATACGAAATTCCTTCAAAAATCTTGTTTGTCGGCTAAAAACTTGATTTTTTCGGGGATAGGTATTAAAATATTAAATATAAAAGGAAGGCTTATGCTTCCGGACATAACAGAAAAATTGAATTGGAGGAAGAGTTCAATGAATTTTCACGGCAAGGATATAAAGATCTTTACCTGTAACTCGAACAGACCTGTAGCTAAACAGATCGCTGACTGTCTGGGTATTCCCGTCGGCAAATCCGAGGTGACCAGCTTCAGTGACGGCGAGATCGCAGTTTCTCTGCATGAATCTGTCAGAGGTTCCGAATGTTTCATCGTACAGTCCACCTGCGCTCCCGTTAATGACAATATCATGGAGCTGCTTATCATGATCGACGCAATGAAGCGCGCTTCTGCTGCAAGGATCACCGCGGTCATTCCCTATTTCGGATATGCCCGTCAGGACAGAAAGGCAAAGGCTCGTGATCCGATCTCTGCAAAGCTTGTTGCAGACCTTATTACAAGCGCAGGCGCTGACAGAGTTCTTACAATGGATCTCCACGCTGCACAGATACAGGGCTTCTTCAATATTCCCGTAGACCACCTTGTAGGCGCGCCGATACTTGCAAATTATTTCAAGAAGATGATCGGCGACAATCCTGACGATTATGTTGTGGTTTCTCCTGATCTCGGTTCCGTGACCAGAGCAAGAAATTTCGCAACACGTCTGGGCTGCTCCATTGCTATAATTGACAAACGCCGTCCCAAGGCTAATGTCAGCGAAGTAATGAATATCATCGGTGAAGTCAAGGACAAGAAGGTTATCCTCGTTGACGATATGATAGATACCGCAGGCACACTCTGCAACGCTGCTCAGGCAGTTGTAGAAAAGGGCGGCGCTACCGAGGTTTATGCAGGCGCTACCCATGCAGTTCTTTCGGGACCTGCTATCGACAGGATCAGAAACAGCGTTATCAAGCAGGTTATCCTTCTTGATACCATTACTGTTCCTCAGGACAGATATATCGACAAATTCATCACTCTTCCCGTAGCTCCCGTATTTGCCGAGGCTATCGAGAGAATTTATGAGGACAAGCCGGTTTCTTCCATTTCTGTCTGATTCCGGATTCACAATATAGCATAATTACCCTGCGCAGGCTTCTTTGGATAAGAGTCTGCGCAGTTTTTGTTTGTTTTCATGGAAAGATATGGACAATATGGGATACTTGCTTAAATTTTGAAAATTAATTATTAAAAAAATATGGAGAATTTACATTTTATACTTTACATAAAAGAAAAAAAGTGTTAAAATTATAGTCGGTACAATGCACTTGTACCGACTGACTTAATCAACTTTTAATAAGTCATTATTATACATAAGGAGGAATTTCCAATGGCAAGAAAAATGAAAACCATGGACGGTAACAACGCTGCGGCTCATGTTGCGTATGCGTTTACCGAAGTAGCAGGTATCTATCCTATTACTCCGTCCAGCCCGATGGCAGACTATGTTGACCAGTGGTCCGCTCAGGGTCTTAAAAACATTTTCGGCACAACCGTAAAGGTTTCCGAGATGCAGTCCGAGGCAGGTGCTGCGGGTACGGTTCACGGCTCTCTTAATGCCGGTGCACTTACAACAACATTCACCGCTTCTCAGGGTCTTCTTCTGATGATCCCTAATATGTACAAGATCGCAGGTGAGCTCCTTCCGGCCGTATTCCACGTTTCTGCCCGCTGCGTAGCTTCACACGCACTTAACATTTTTGGCGACCATTCCGACGTATATGCCTGCCGTCAGACAGGTTTTGCTATGCTCGCTGAAACAAATACACAGGAGGTTATGGACCTTGCTCCCGTTGCTCATCTTGCAGCGATCGAAGGCAGAGTTCCGTTCATTAACTTCTTCGACGGCTTCAGAACCTCTCATGAGATCCAGAAGATCGAGATCTGGGATTATGAGGATCTTAAAGAAATGTGCGATATGGATGCAGTTGCTGCATTCAGAAAGAGAGCGCTCAACCCTGAGCGTCCCGTAATGCGCGGCTCACACGAGAACGGTGATATCTTCTTCCAGCACAGAGAAGCCTGCAATAAATTCTATGATGCAGTACCTGAGATCGTTGAGAAATACATGGGCAAGATCAATGATAAGCTCGGTACAGACTATAAGCTCTTCAACTACTACGGTGCAGAGGATGCTGAGCGCGTTATCATCGCTATGGGCTCTATCTGCGACGTTGCAGAAGAAGTTATCGACTATATGAACGCTAACGGCGAGAAGGTCGGTCTTGTAAAGGTAAGACTGTACCGTCCGTTCAGAGCAGACAAGCTTGTTGAAGCTATTCCTGCAAGCGTCAAGAAGATCGCTGTTCTCGACAGAACAAAGGAACCCGGCGCTCTCGGCGAGCCTCTCTACCTCGATGTTGTAGCTGCTCTTGCCGCACAGGGAAGAACAGGCATGAAGGTTGTCGGCGGCCGCTATGGTCTTGGTTCCAAGGATACTCCTCCTTCAAGCGTATTCGCAGTATATGACGAGCTTGCAAAGGACGATCCGAAGGCACAGTTCACTATCGGTATCAACGATGACGTTACAATGCTCTCACTCGAAGAGAAGCCCGCTCCGAATACGGCAGCAGAAGGCACGATCGAGTGCAAGTTCTGGGGTCTCGGCGGCGACGGTACTGTCGGTGCTAACAAGAACTCCATCAAGATCATCGGTGACTATACACAGAAGTATGTTCAGGCTTACTTCCAGTACGACTCAAAGAAAACAGGCGGTGTAACTATTTCTCACCTCCGTTTCGGCGACAAGCCCATCAAGAGCCCGTACTATATCAATAAGGCTGACTTTGTTGCATGTCATAACCCGTCCTATATCCTCAAGGGCTATAAGATGGTTCAGGACGTTAAGCCGGGCGGCGTATTCCTCATCAACTGCCAGTGGAGCGCAGATGAGCTGAATACTCACCTCAATGCTGAAACAAAGCAGTATATCGCTAAGAACAATATCCAGCTCTATACAGTAAACGCTATCGACCTTGCTGAGCAGATCGGCATGGGCAAGCGTACAAATACTATCCTCCAGGCTGCATTCTTCGCTCTTGCAAAGGTAATGCCGATCGAAGAGGCTGTACAGCATATGAAGGACGCTGCTACAAAGTCTTACCTCAAGAAGGGTCAGGAAATCGTTGACATGAACCATAAGGCTATTGACGCCGGCGTCAACGCATTCGTAAAGATCGACGTTCCCGCTGACTGGGCTGATGCTGTATCAACAGCTGCCGAGAGCGAGCTTACAGGTCCCGAAAAGACTGTCAAGATGGTAAAGGGTATCCTTGAGCCGGTTGACAAGATGGACGGCGACAGCCTCCCTGTATCTGCATTTATGGAGCATACAGACGGTACATTCGAGCTTGGCGCATCTGCATATGAGAAGCGCGGCGTTGCAGTTATGGTTCCCGAGTGGAATGCTGAGACCTGCGCAAAGTGTAACAAGTGCTCATTCGTATGTCCTCATGCTACGATCCGTCCCTTCGCTCTGACAGAGGAAGAGGCTGCAAAGGCTCCCGCAAATACAAAGATCGCTCCCAAGCCGATCGTTAAGACAGATTACAAGTATACACTCGCAATTTCTCCGATGGATTGTATGGGCTGCTCCGTCTGCGTAGGCGTTTGTCCGACAAACTCCCTCAAGATGGTTGCGCGCGAAACTCAGGATGATCAGCAGGCAGTATTTGATTATTGTGTTGCTAATGTTACAGAGAAGGCTGAAACAGCTAATCCTGCAACAGTTATCGGCAGCCAGTACAAGAAGCCGCTGCTTGAGTTCTCCGGCTCATGCGCAGGCTGTGCAGAAACTTCTTACGCTCGTCTTATCACCCAGCTCTTCGGTGACAGAATGTATATCTCCAATGCAACAGGTTGTTCCTCTATCTGGGGCGGCCCGGCTGCTACATCACCGTATACCACAAACGCTGAGGGTCACGGTCCTGCATGGGCAAACTCACTGTTTGAGGATAACGCAGAGCACGGCTATGGTATGTACCTCGGTCAGAAGGCTATCCGTGAAAGACTTATCGCTGACCTCGAGCAGATCGCAGCAGGCGAAAAGGCTCCCGAAAGCGTAAAGGCTGCTATTGCTGACTTCATGGCTACAAAGGACGACGGCGAAAAGAATGCTGCGGCTGCAAAGGCAGTAGTTGCAGAGCTTGAAAAGCTCGATTGTGACTGCCCGACAAGAAAGGACGTCCTCGACAACAGCGAGTACCTTTCCAAGAAGTCCATCTGGATCTTCGGCGGCGACGGCTGGGCATATGATATCGGCTTCGGCGGCGTTGACCATGTTCTCGCAGCAGGCGAAGATGTAAACATCATGGTATTCGATACCGAGGTTTACTCCAACACAGGCGGACAGGCTTCCAAGGCTTCACAGATCGGTCAGGTAGCTCAGTTTGCAGCAGCAGGTAAGTCTATTGCAAAGAAATCTCTTGCAGATATCGCTATGAGCTACGGCTACATCTATGTTGCTCAGATCGCAATGGGTGCTGATCAGAACCAGACACTCAAGGCTATCAGAGAGGCTGAGGCTTATCCGGGCCCGTCACTCATCATCGGCTACGCTCCCTGTGAGATGCACTCCATCAAGGGCGGCATGAAGAACTGCCAGGCTGAGATGAAGAAGGCTGTTGAGTGCGGCTACTGGAATATGTTCCGTTATGATCCGCGTCTCAAGGCTCAGGGTAAGAATCCGTTCCAGCTTGACAGCAAGGAACCCAAGACCTCTTACCGTGACTTTATTCTCGGTGAGGCTCGTTACAGCGCACTGACCCGTTCCTTCCCGGAGAGAGCAGAAGAGCTCTTCAAGAAGGCTGAGGAGAAGTCCGTTGAAAGATACGAGGAACTCAAAGAGCGTTCAGGCAACTGATAACTGATAAATAAGTTAATTATCCCGGTCGGTCACCTTTCGGCGGCTGACCGGGATTTTTTGTCATTATATGCAATTTATATAAACAACAGGGAAATACTGTTTTGTTTTTCTACTGATTATGCGAAATTTTTATAGAATAAATATAGAAATTCAATATCTGGATATGATAAAATGAATATGTTAATATCTCGACTGCCGAAAGGCAAAATATAAAAGGGGGAAATAATATGAACAGTAAAATCAAATCCTGCATATGTAAGGTACTTGCTGGCGCAATGGTATTTGCTATTGCGGCAGGAACTCTTCCGCTTGCATCATCACAGCTTGATCTCGGTATCAAGGCAGAGGCGCGCTGTGTAGAAAAGACGGACGGTACGGTTCTTGCATACGACTATGACGAGGAAACAGGTACTGTGACCGTAAAGCCCGGAACTTATAAGGATCCCTATTTTGATTATGATTTCTTTGAAAAAATCAACTATAACAATTTGAATAAGGTCGTTATCGGCAAGGGCGTAGTATTGAAGGGCGACTGCTCATACCTTCTCTGGGAAAGTGGTGTAAAGACAGTTGATATGCGCGGCGCGGATACATCGGGAATGACGGATTCATCATTCATGTTCTCTGCCTGCCGTGAGCTTACCAAGGTGTATCTGGCAGGTATGGATACTTCTGATGTTACCAATATGTCACAGATGTTTTCTTGCTGCGAAAAGCTTGCTTCCGTTGATCTTACAGGCTTCAATACAAGTAAGGTCACTGATATGCAGTTTATGTTTGATGATTGTTATGTTCTGAAAAAGCTTGATCTGAGCAGTTTTGATACGAGCAAGGTCGAAATGTTCAACGGGATATTCTATGGCTGTACTGCCTTGACTACTCTGGATATATCAAATTTCTCTGTCGAGAGTGCAGATGATCAGAGCAATACGGGCATATACTTCAATTACTGTCCTAATCTCAGAAAGATCAAAATATCCGATAAGTTTAAAATCGGTGAGGATCAGCAGCTTAATAACAAGGGAAATACTCCCGATTCCACAGGGATAATCAAGGGCTGGAAAAAGAGCGGAGATGCAACAAATACAGTCGTATCCGGTGACGGTGATTATGCCGTATTAAGCGGAGCAGGAACATATGTATGGGTTATTGAGGATACAGGCATACGTCATCATATGGACGGAAGCACCCTCTATCTTACAGCCGGCGAATATGACAAAAATATGCTGTCAGATGTATGCAGCTATTATAAGGACGGCTGGGACGCTTATTGGGATCCGGTGATCTATAAGATCGTTTTCGGCAAGAATACTGTTCTTGCAGGTGACTGCGAGGAGATGTTCAGCATTTTTGTAACGGGTTATAGTGAAGTTGTCGAATTCGAGGGTGTTGTTGATCTCGATAAAGTTACAAACACAGATGAAATGTTCACCGGTGCAATTATCAAGAGTATTACCTTCAAAAAAGGAACAAAAATAACCGAATCCATGTGTTTCCCCAACGAGTCATTTCTTAACAGGGGAATGTATGATATTATAAATTATTCAGGCTGGGCTAAGGAAAGCGAGCCGGATAAGGTGCTTCCGATCGGTGAAAATGAATCTTATCTTTCATTCACTGCCGACGGCGGAAAATATATTCATCTCCAGAGCGATCCGAAACCGCTGAAGAATGGCTCGTATTTAAATATACATGATTATATTAATAACGGAGATAACGATAAATGCTCCGATGATAACAACTTCCTTGCGGCAGAGCTTGGCGATACGATAACTCTTTACGGAGTGGGAGACGGCGGCGATCCTTATTATTCATTTACATATATGTATAAGAAGAGTACGTCGGATACATGGATAAAGATCGGAGAAAAATACAAGCAGGTCTATTCCGCAAGCTTCAAGCCTACAAAGGCAGTGAATTATGATGTGGCAATAATCGTAAAGGACGAATCCGGTGCTACAAAGATGAAGACCTTTACCGTAAGCGTAAAGCCGAAGCTCAAGAATAATTCCTATGTGGTATCCGAAAATATCAAGGTCGGTGAGAAGATAGTTGTCAAGGGTGCTGCCGAGGGAGGCTCCAAGGGATATAAATATGCTTTCTATTACAAGAAGCAGAAGAACTGGGAGTGGCTCCCGATGGTTGAAGAATACACCACCAAGAGCATTGCCATAAAGCCGAAATCTGCTGTTACATACGATATCAAGGCTGTGGTAAAGGACAGTGAAGGAAGAACGAACGAAAAATACTTTACTGTAAACGTAACAAAATAATATCAAAAAAACAAGGACTGCCCATTATCCTTAATGCGGCAGTCCGTTTTGTATATAGCATATGCAGCAAGGGACGCCCTTTTTACAGGACGTCCCTTTTGCAGCAACAGTCGGAATGACTGTTATATCTGATTTTCGCAACAGATCGGCAGCGCCGGCTTATTTATCAGTCAGCGTACTTGTCATCAGTTTCGTTCCATGCATACATCTTGCGGATCTCTGCACCGACCTTCTCAAGCTGATGCTCAGCCTTGAGAGCACGCATAGCATTGAAATGAGCTCTGCCGTTCTTGTTTTCTGCGATCCACTTGGAAGCAAATGAACCGTCCTGGATCTCAGCGAGAACCTTCTTCATCTCAGCCTTTGTAGCGTCTGTGATGATTCTCTTGCCTGTTTCGTAATCACCGAACTCAGCAGTGTCGGAGATAGAGTAACGCATCATTGAGAAGCCGCCGCTGTAAATAAGGTCAACGATGAGCTTCATCTCGTGAATACACTCGAAATATGCGTTCTCGGGAGCATAACCTGCCTCAACGAGTGTTTCAAAGCCAGCCTGCATAAGAGCTGTAACACCGCCGCAGAGAACAGCCTGCTCGCCGAAGAGGTCGGTCTCAGTCTCAATGCGGAAGGTAGTTTCCATAACAGCTGCACGAGCTGCGCCGATGCCTGCGCCGTATGCAAGAGCAATGTCGAGAGCCTTGCCTGTAGCATCCTGATATACAGCAACGAGAGCCGGAGTACCCTTGCCCTCAACATATTCGCTTCTTACTGTGTGACCCGGAGCCTTCGGAGCGATCATGAATACGTCAACATTCTTCGGGGGAATGATCTGCTTGAAGTGGATGTTGAAGCCGTGTGCAAAAGCGATAGCCTTGCCCTCGGTAAGATTCGGCTCGATATCGTTCTTGAAGATATCAGCCTGCTTCTCATCAGGTGTAAGGATCATGATAACGTCTGCCTTCTGGGTAGCTTCTGCGGTTGTATAGACCTCAAAGCCAAGCTCCTTTACATGGTCCCAGCGCTTGCTGCCCTTGTAAAGACCGATGATAACATTAACACCGCTGTCACGAAGGTTAAGAGCATGAGCGTGACCCTGGCTTCCGTAACCGATGATAGCAACGGTTTTGCCCTTGAGTACATTGATGTCGCAGTCGGGCTGATAGTAGATTTTTGGCATTTTAAAGACCTCCAGAAAAATAAATAATATTTCAGTATCGTTATGATACTGTTATATGAAATCTGTCAGATCGTCATTTGCGGGCGGCAGTCGAATCCTTTTCGATAGCAACTGTGCCTGTTCTGACAATCTCACGGATGCCATAAGGCTTGAGTAGATCCGTAAGCGTTTCAAAACGCTCAAGGGTATCTGCAAACTGCAGAGTCATTGTGTTGACGGAAACGTCAACGATCTTTGCGTCCATAAGCTCGGCTATTTTCATGATGTCGAGCCTTTGCTTTGCCGGACAGCTCACCTTTATCAGTGAAAGCTCACGGCTGATATATTCGCCCTGAGCATAGGTGCGTACCTTTATTACGGGAATGACCTTATTGAGCTGTTTTTCGAGCTGTTCTATGATATATTCGTCGCCGTCGGCAACTATAGTCATACGGGAAATATCCGGATCCTCGGTTATTCCTACCGCAAGGCTGTCGATATTGAAGGCTCTGCGTGAGAAAAGACCGGAAACCTTGGAGAGAACGCCGGGATGGTTTTCAACGAGAACAGAAAGAGTATATTTCATATCGGCGCCTCCTTATCTTGAAGTTGTATTCGGATGAACATTGCAGACCAGAACGAACGGTTTGTCGCTTTGCATCATCTTTTCGGCAAGAGCCTCAGCTTCTTCATTGCTGTAAGCCATAGCCGAATCAATGCCGTAAGCCTGCGCAAGCTTTACGAAATCGGGGATCGTTTCAAGCTCGGTAACTGCATAGCGGCTCCCATAATGCAGATCCTGGAGCTCATGCACCATTCCGAGAACGGTATTGCGCATAACGATTATCTTTACATTGAGATTTTCCTGAGCGATAGTTGCAAGCTCATTGAGCGACATCTGGAACGAACCGTCGCCGCATACTGCGATGACGTCTCTGTCGGGACGCGCCATTTTAGCTCCTGCCGCAGCAGGGACGCTGTAGCCCATAGTTCCCATACCGCCGGAGGTGAAAAATCTTCCGTCGCGTATACGGTAGTTATTTGCGCACCAGATCTGATTCTGTCCGACGTCGGCGCACATGATCGCCTTCGGACGGAGCTTTTCGGAAAGATGGGCGATAAAGCTTTTCGGCTCGACATATCCGTCGTATTTCCGGACGCTTACCGTATATTCATCCTTCCACTTTGCGATCTGCTGTTTCCACTCGTCAGGAGTGGTATAATCGACAGATTTCAGCATCTGGGAAAGGACATTTTTCATATCGCCTACGATCGGTATAGAGGTTTTCATATTCTTTCCGATCTCGGCAGGATCTATATCAATATGTATTACATTTGCGTGTTCAACGACCTGATCGGGCGAGGCAACTGCTCTGTCCCCGACTCTTGCTCCGCACAGGATAACAAGATCTGCATTATGTACGGAAACATTTGCAGCTTTCATTCCGTGCGAGCCGAGCATACCCACATAACGCGGATCATTTGTCGGCATTATGCCTATACCCATCATTGTGGAAACGACGGGGATACCGGTCTTGTCTACAAATTCGCGGAATTTCGGCTTTGCTCCGGAAGAAAGCACACCGCCTCCGGCGCAGATTATCGGACGCTTTGACTGTGAGATCATATCCAGAGCGCGCTTTATCTGCATAGGGTGACCGTGGACGCTGGGCTTATATCCGATGATATTGACCTTTTCGGGATAAACAAATTCCCCGACAGTCCCTGTCTGAACATCGACCGGCACATCAATAAGAACCGGACCGGGACGCCCTGTTGACGCAATATGGAAAGCCTCCTTGAAAACACGGGGCAGATCGGCAGTATCCTTGACAAGATAGCTGTGCTTTACGAATGATTCGCAGGCGCCGGTGATATCCGCCTCCTGAAAAACATCTCTGCCGAGTACATCGCTGCGTACCTGTCCGGTAATGCAGACGAGGGGAATAGAATCCATATATGCTGTGGCAATACCCGTGATCATATTCAGTGCGCCGGGACCCGAGGTCGCTACGCATACGCCTACAGTGGACAGCGCTCTTGCATATCCGCTGGCGCAGTGCGCCGCATTCTGTTCCTGACGGACAAGCACCGCCTTGATATCCGTATGGGTAAGCTCGTCAAAAAAAGGACAGATTACTGCTCCGGGATATCCGAACAGAACCGATACACCCTCTTCCTGAAGGCATTTTACCATTATTTCAGCACCGCTGATCATATAATCACTCCAAAAAATCCAGTTACGAACTATTATACCATTATAGAATTGTAGTGTCAAGTAACAAAATGCACATGAGCGTTTTTTTGACCGTTTTTTGACATTTTCCGGACAGGAAATGGCGCATATTTCCATTTCCGGGTACGGATCAGATAATATTGTTTCAAGTGATTGAATAAGGGCGGATTATATGATACAATATTATAAATTAATGTCATTGAATGGAGCATGGTGAAATGGACAGAACAAAGCTTATCTATACCGCGCAGATGAAAGACAAGCCCGATCTTGTGCTGAAGAATGTGAAGGTCATAAATGTCTTTACCGGAGAGATAATTCCCGGCGATATTGCAGTGAAGGACGGAATCATCGTCGGTGTCGGGGATTACAGCGCAGATAACGAACGTGACCTTGAGGGGCGGTATGTTTGTCCGGGATTCGTCAATGCTCATCTCCATGTGGAATCCTCTATGGTAACTCCGGAGGAATATGTGATGGAGGAACTGAAATGGGGAACAACTACACTGATAACCGATCCTCATGAATTTGTCAATGTTGCCGGAATTGAGGCAATAAAGAATATTCTTGCCGCTGCCGGGCGCAGTCCCGCGAATTATTATGTCATGCTTCCTTCGTGCGTTCCCTGTACGCCGTTTGAACATTCCGGAGCAGTGCTTGAGGCTGATGATCTGGCTGCGTTCAGGGATCACCCGAATGTTCTCGGCCTTGGAGAGATGATGAACAGCGTCGGTGTTCTTGCAGGGGATAAAAAAGTTATTGATAAGATAGACAGCTTTTCCGATATGGTTATAGACGGACATTTTCCGCGCGGAACGGGCAGAAAGCTTAACGCCTATGTTACTGCCGGAATACATACCGATCATGAAAGTATCTCATATGATGAAGCGATCGAAAAGCTCAGAACGGGAATGGCTGTACTTGTCAGAGAAGGCTCTGCAAGCCGTAACCTTGATGATATCATGCGCGGAATAATATCCGAAAAAGTTGATATCTCGAACCTTGCATTCTGTACCGACGACAAGCATCTTGCCGATATCCGCCGTGAGGGTACGATACGGCATAATATAAGGAAAACAATTGCTCTTGGCATGGATCCTGTCAAGGCTATACAGATAGGCACTATAAATGCCGCAAGAATATTTGGTTTGAAGAATATCGGTGCTGTCGGGTGCGGATACCGTGCGGATATTGTAGTGCTTGATGATCTTGAAAATATGACAATATATGATGTATATAAGGATGGTGTTCCGGTATCGGAAATAAAGAAGCCTGAAAAGATTTATTCGGATTATATGCTCGATGATGTAAAAAACGCATACATTGACAAGGAAGCCTTTAATGTACCGGTCAGGAAAAGCTACAGCGTCATAGGAATAATCAATAATCAGATCATGACAAAAAAACTCACCATGACCCATGATGAGGTAATGAAGGGTCTTGCCGACGGAAGTGTGCGCAAGATAGCTGTTATAGAACGACATAACAGGACCGGAAACCATGCTGCTGCATATATTACAGGCTATGGACTGCGTCACGGTGCGATAGGCTCTACTATTGCACATGACAGCCATAATATAGTTGTTGTCGGAGATAATAATGATGATATGCTGCTTGTCGTGAATGAGCTTAAAAGGATCGGCGGAGGTTACGTTGTTGCCGAAAACGGAAAAATTTCCGGCAGACTTCCGCTGAGTCTTTGCGGTCTTGTCAGCGTCGAAACGGCGGATGAAT
This sequence comes from uncultured Ruminococcus sp., assembly GCA_902778175.1. Lineage (GTDB taxonomy): Bacteria > Bacillota > Clostridia > Oscillospirales > Acutalibacteraceae > UBA1213. The sequence goes on from CACYWT010000012.1 coordinate 40,887, forward strand.
TTATCCCCGAACTTGACAGTATAATTGATACCGTCAGGAATATGGGAGTGAATCCTGAGATTGATCCGTTTATCACGCTCTCATTTATGGCTCTTCCTGTTATTCCCGAGCTGAGAATTACCGACTGCGGTCTTTTTGATGTCGGATCATTCGGTTTTGTCGATCAGAATGATGAAATCTGAGTAAAAAATGATTATTCAGTAGACAAAAGATAAAAAATGTGGTATATTCAGATTATGAGATACAGGGTAATACCGAACAAAGATAGTGCCGCAGATGCGCCGTCAATTATTTCGTCAGATTGTGAAAAACGAGCGAAGTTGACCTGACGGTTATCAAGCGAGTTTTGTGCGGTGTTGCCATAGGAAAGCCTATATATTTCCGGAGGTAATATAATATGAAGAATAAAGCAAAGCTTATTTCTGTTATTGCTGTGTTTATTACGCTGTGTACATTTATGACAGGCTGCAGCCTGATCGGGATTGGCAAGCCTTCTTCACTTGAAGAATATCTTTATGACGATATGGTCCAGAGAAAGCTGAGCGTCCAGGTCAGTGCAATGAATAAGCTCGGCAATGATATATATGATGAAGTAACGCTCTATGTCGAGGAGGATACGAAGCTCGTATATGATTTCCGTTTCAAGAATAATCCTGAACTGAATTACCTGTTTTTTAGTGATACTATTCAGGAAACGATGAATGCTCCTGATTTTGACAAACAGTTTGAACAGAGTCTTAAAGGTGTCCGCAATTCTGTAGGCGACGGAAGCATTACATTTATCATCAGATACCGTGGATCTGACGGAAAGATAGTCGGTGAGAAAGAAGTAGGATGATCATACCGAAGAAACTGACGGACATGAATGATTTCCCTTCGGCGCTGAAAAAAAGGCTTGCAAAACGGGAAATAGTGTGTTATAATATTTAAGTCTTTGAAACCGTCACTTGTGATGGGGTTCGGAGCATGGCGCAAGCCGTACTTTGAAACGGACAGTCCTCTGCTGAAAAAAGCATGAATGTCTATAATAACAGGAGGAATAAAAAATGGACGCACTTAAAAAGATCGCGGAGTCATCCGTGAAGGCTGAAAAGCCGCAGTTCGAGATCGGTGATACGGTTCGTGTAAGCGTAAATATCCGTGAGGGAGACAGAGAAAGAATCCAGATGTTCGAGGGTACAGTCATTGCCAAGAGAGGCAGCGGCGTAGCCGAGACCTTTACTGTTCGCCGCCTTTCCTACGGCGTAGGCGTAGAGAGAGTATTCCCTGTAAACTCTCCTAACGTTGTTGACGTTAAGATCGTCAGACACGGTAAGGTTCGCAGAAGCAAGCTCTATTACCTCAGAGGCAGAGTCGGTAAGGCTGCTAAGGTTAAAGAACAAATCAAATAATTACCATAAAAAAGGGACTGTATTGTCCCTTTTTTGCTATCTGTTACCGAGGTGACGGCAAAATGAAGATCAAAGAAAAATATGCTTCATCGCGGCAGCGTTATATCGAGATGACCGATTTTCTTTCGTCGCTGAGAAGCGCAAAGGGCTTTATTTATTTCATTTTGCTCTCGGCAATGATATTTACCGTGATATTCAATTCACTATTCGGGATATTCAGTATTCCGGGCGCAGAACTCAAGGGCAGCGACAATGTTGCTGTTGTTGCGGAAAAAACCGCGCACGGACTGAAAGACGGAGATGTGGTTCTTGTTGACGGCGCGGACGGCTTCTGCTGCGCGGAGATCAGGACAGCGGAAAACGGTTATTATACCGGAAAAGAAGATGATCCGGTCAAGCTTGATGAAAATAAAATTATCGGACGGGTAAGGTTTGTATTGTTTCCGGTGAGCTGTTTCGGAGACGATCCGCATAAGCTTTGCGTCTGACAAATAATAAGGGGTGTTGATCATGTCTGAAAAAGAAAGAATCTCAGCTGAAGAAAAAGAAACGGATAAAGCCGTTAAAACTACAGTGACAGATGTTGCTGACGAAAAAGAAAGCTCCGGTGTTTCGGCTTTTTTGTTTGAATGGGCAAATGCTTTGATAGTTGCGCTTGTTTTTGTAGTGCTGCTGCTGACATTTGTTTTCAGACAGGTGACCGTAAAGGGCGATTCCATGAATGATACCCTCAGATCCGGAGACAGGCTTATACTTTATAATTTTATGTATACTCCTAAATATGGGGATATCGTGGTCGTTACGCACGGACAGAAATATGAAGATCCGATAATCAAAAGGGTTATCGCTACAGAGGGGCAGTCCCTCAATATCAATTATGATACAGGCGAGGTCAGCGTTGACGGGGTGATACTCGACGAACCCTATATCAAGGGCGAAACGATACGCCTCAAACATCCGCTGGAGATCCCGGATAAGATCCCGGAGGGATATGTTTTTGTAATGGGTGACAACAGGGAAAATTCACTCGACAGCCGCAGCACCCAGATCGGTCTGATACCAGTCGAAAATATTATCGGCAAGGCTGAATTCAGAATATTCCCCCCGAAAACTATCGGAAGTGTATATTCCTGAGAGATCAGTACTAAAGTCGGCACAGTTGTTTCCGGCAGCTGTGCCTGTGACTTGAATAAGAGGTTTGATAATGTCAGAAAAGAAAAATATTCCGGATAAGAAAAAAGAAACAGCCGGATTCGTTTTTCATGAGGAAGAAGTAAGTACCGGAGCTGCATCAATATTATTCAGCTGGACAAAAGCATTCATTCTTGCGATGATATTTGTAGTGCTGCTGCTGACGTTTGTTTTCAGACAGGTGACGGTTAACGGCGATTCGATGAATAATACCCTGAGATCGGGCGACAGACTTATCATTACGAATTTTCTAACGAATATTATGTATACTCCCGAAAACGGAGATATTGTTGTTGCGGCGGATGATCAGAAATATAATGATCTTATTGTCAAGAGGGTCATCGCAACGCAGGGTCAGCACCTGACGATCAACTATGAAAACGGAGAAGTGAGCGTTGACGGTGTTATCCTTGACGAACCATATATAAAGGGAAAAACTGTCCGTCTTAAAGATCTGCAGGAGATCCCGGAAATAATCCCGGAGGGCTATGTTTTCGTTATGGGCGATAACAGGGAGTTTTCTCTCGACAGCCGCAGCAAAAGGATCGGGCTGATACCTGTTGAAAACATTCTGGGAAAAGCAGAGGCGAGAATATATCCTTTTGGTTCAATAGGATTGATTACTGACAGATAGGTGAAAATATGGAAGAAATAAAGTCAATACAGTGGTTTCCGGGTCATATGACCAAAACCAGAAGAAAGATAGAATCTCAGCTCAGGCTTATTGATGCGGTGGCTGTTCTTCTTGATGCAAGAATACCATTTTCAAGCTGCAATCCCGACCTGCGCAGCATAATCAATAATAAGCCGAGAATAGTCGTGCTGAATAAATGCGATATGGCTGATCCTGCACAGACAAAAAAATGGCTGGCGCTTTTCCGACAGAAGAATATTGCTGCAATAGCTCTTGACTGTAAATCAGGCAAGGGCTTAAATGCTTTTATTCCGACGGTGAAAAATGTGCTTGCGGACAGGATCAGCGCATGGAATTCCAAGGGAATGACAGGCAGAACGATCAAGGTAATGGTGGTGGGGATACCGAATGTCGGCAAATCCTCGTTCATCAACCGAATGGCAAAACAGAACAGGGCAAAGGTCGAAGACCGTCCCGGTGTTACCAGGGGCAATCAGTGGTTTACCATCGGCAAGGGCTTTGATCTTCTTGATACTCCCGGTGTGCTGTGGCCGAAATTTGACGACCCGGCAGTAGGAGAAAGGCTTGCGTTTATCGGTTCGGTAAAAGATGATATCCTTGATACTGAACAGCTTTCGGGCAGACTTCTCGAATATCTCCGTGATAATTTCCCGGATCCGCTTTGCGCAAGATATAAGCTTGATAAGGCGGAAATAATTACGATGCAGGGCTATGATATCCTTGCAATGATCGGCAGAAAAAGAGGAATGCTGGTATCCGGAGGAGAAATCAATACAGAGCGCGCTGCTGCGACTGTACTTGATGAATTCCGTAATGCATCGCTCGGCAGGCTGACAATAGACAAGGCGGAGGATCATACAGATGTTAGAATTTGAAGAGCTTTATACTTCTCAGGGGTTCAGAGCAATATGCGGCGTTGACGAGGCAGGCAGAGGACCGCTTGCAGGTCCGGTATTTGCCGCGGCGGTGATACTGCCTGAGGGTCTGGAAATAGAAGGCGTTACCGATTCAAAAAAGCTGTCCGAAAAAAAGAGAGATGAGCTTTTTGATGTTATCTGCGAAAAGGCGATTGCATATTCCATCGCCAGCGCAAGCGTTGAGGAAATAGAAGAACTTAATATACTTCAGGCTGATATGCTTGCAATGAAACGCGCGGTCGAAGGGCTTTCCGTAAAGGCTGATTTTGCAATGATAGACGGAAATAAAACTCCTGCACTTGATATACCGAGCGTTGCCATAGTAAAGGGCGACGCAAAAAGCGAATCAATAGCCGCTGCCTCGATTCTTGCAAAGGTCAGCAGGGACAGACTTATGATGGAGATGGCGGAAAAATATCCGCAGTATAAATTTGAAAAGCATAAGGGCTACGGGACCAAGCTCCACAGAGAGGCGATCCTTGAATACGGTCCGTGTGAGATACACCGTATGTCGTTCCTGAAAAAGCTTTACAGCGGAAAATCATGAACGGCAGGACGGAAAAACAGAAGGTCGGGGATCTCGGTGAAAGGGCTGCCGCCAAAATGCTTGAGGATAAAGGCTTTACGGTCGTAACGTGTAATTTTCACACAAGATACGGCGAGATTGACATAATCGCCAGTGATGAAAAGTATATTGTTTTTGCAGAGGTCAAGACCAGAAATATTGATTCTGCCGCAGGCGGCGCGGAATATGTTGACGCAAGAAAACAAAAGAAGATCATACTTTCGGCAATGCTGTGGATCGAACAGAATAATTGCGATCTTCAGCCGAGATTTGATGTCGTAGAGGTGGAATATGACCGCCGCAGCGCAAGTATTATCAATACGGGACATATTGAAAATGCCTTTGACGCTCATGATCTTATTTTTTAAGGAGCAGTAATATGCAGTTGTTTGATATGCACTGCGATACTCTGTATCGCGCCTATACTGAAAACAGTACGCTTTTCAATGATGATTTCCATATCTCTTTCGGAAAAACAAGGGGAATATCCCCTTATATCCAGTGTCTTGCCGTATGGATCCCCGATGAATACAGGGGAGAAGACGCATGGGAGCTTTTCTGCGGATGCCGCAGCCTTCTTGATGAGCAGCTCGCAGGAAAAGGGATCACATTGTGCAGAACGGCTGACGATATCCGCAGGGTCACGGAAAACCGCAGTACGGGAGCAATACTCACCGTTGAGGGCGGCGCGGTACTCGGCGGAAGGATCGGAAGGCTGAGCAGCCTTTACGATATGGGCGTTCGCATGATGACGCTGACATGGAACGGCAGGAACGAGCTTGGCGACGGGATCGGTGAAGCTGATGACATGGGGCTTACCGATTTCGGGAAAGAATGTGTCCGTGAAATGGAAAGGCTCGGGATCGTAATTGATCTGTCCCATGCCGGAGAAAAGCTTTTTTCCGATGTCGCGGCAATAACGGAAAAACCGTTTGTGACCTCACATTCCGACAGCAGGAGCATAGGTTCTCATAAAAGAAATCTGACAGATGAACAGTTTTGCTGCCTGATGGAAAGGGGCGGCATAACAGGATTAAATTTTTGCGCGGAATTTCTTAATAATAACAAGACAAATGCGAAAATGTATGATATAATAAGACACGCGGAGCATTTTATGTCGCTCGGCGGTGAAAAAAATATCGCTATGGGCGGAGATTTTGACGGAGCCGATATCCCGGCGGATATGTCCGGTATAGAAACAATGCCTGCATTATATGAATTATTCCTCCGGTATTTTCCTGAGGAAACCGTAAACGCTATATTTTTCGGCAATGCCTTCCGTTTCTTTACGGATATACTTGCCGGATAAAATATACACCAGATCACCAATTGTCCTGATACGACCTTCCGCTGACGGAAGAGATCACCGTACAGCAGACTGCACGGATCAGTGGCGGCGGTACAACTAAAGAAAGAGGGAAAAGCTATGAAGTACAACAGCACAAGAAACAAAAACGCAGTAGTCAGCGCATCTCAGGCGATCGCACAGGGCATTTCCGAAGAGGGAGGACTTTTTGTTCCCCAGGATCTGCCTAAGTACAGCCTTGAAGAGATCGGCGCGATGACAAAGACCGATTATAGAGGCAGAGCAAAAAAGATAATGGGAGATTTTCTTGAGGATTTCACGGCTGATGAGATCAGCGAAAGCGTTGATGCAGCTTATACCGCAGAAAAATTCGGCGGAGAGAATCCCTGCCCGATATCATATATCGAAAGCGGAAATAAGAAAATGTCCCTTCTGGAGCTGTGGCACGGACCGACATCTGCATTCAAGGATATGGCTCTCCAGATACTTCCGCATCTTCTGACTAAATCCCTCAAAAAGACCTGCGACGGAAAACAGGCGGTTATCCTCGTTGCTACAAGCGGCGATACGGGTAAGGCTGCGCTTGAGGGTTTCAAAGATGTTGACGGAACAAAAATAATGGTATTCTATCCCGAAAACGGCGTTTCTCCCATGCAAAAGCGTCAGATGGCAACTCAGCAGGGCGGTAATGTCAGCGTTGTTGCTATCAAGGGTAATTTTGATGACGCCCAGACAGGCGTAAAGAAGATATTCACCAATAAGGAGATCAAGGATAAGCTTGCGGAAAACAATATGCTGTTCTCCAGCGCGAACTCAATTAACTGGGGTCGTCTGCTGCCGCAGATCGTATACTATTTCTCAGCTTACTGCGATATGGTAAGCGAGGGGAAGATCAAGCTCGGTGATGAGATCAATGTCTGCGTTCCTACTGGTAATTTCGGCAATATCCTTGCTTCCTTCTATGCGATGAATATGGGTCTGCCGATCCGTAAATTCATCTGCGCGTCAAATGCAAATAATGTCCTGACCGATTTCATCAGAACAGGCACATATGATAAAAAAAGACATTTCTATACAACTATTTCTCCTTCAATGGATATTCTTGTATCAAGTAACCTTGAAAGACTTCTCTATCATCTGACGGACGGAAATGACGCGGCTGTCGCTTCAATGATGAAGTCGCTCAGCGAAGACGGCGTTTATACCGTAAGCGGGGATATCAAGACAAAGCTTGACAAATATTTCTGGGGCGGCTGCTGCGATGACGAAAACACCAAAAAGACAATAAGCAGACTTTACAAAGAGGAAAATTACCTCTGCGATACACATACAGCCGTTGCCGTAAACGTATATGAGCAGTATGCTTGTGAAACAGGCGATCTTACTCCGACTGTTATCGCTTCCACTGCAAGCCCGTATAAATTTGCGAAGGCAGTACTTTCCTCCGTTTCGGATAATGCTCTGCCTGATGATGAATTTGCGATGGTGGACGCGCTTTCCGCAGAAACAAAAACCGAAGTACCTGCTCCGCTTGCTGCGCTCAAGAATGCAAAAGAACGCTTTGATCTCTCCTGTGAGGTCGAAGAAATGCCGCAGACAGTGCTTGGCGGTCTGAAAATCGGCTGATATGGTATATACGATTGCCGATCTTCATCTGTCCTTCGGAACAGACAAGCCGATGGATGTTTTTCCGGGGTGGGATCACTATACGGACAGGATAGCCGAAAACTGGCAGAAACTTGTTACTCCGGAGGATACCGTGGTCATAGCCGGGGATATTTCATGGGCTATGGATATACGGGAAACAACAAAGGATTTTTCATTCATTAATGCCCTGAGCGGCAGAAAGCTGCTGCTCAAGGGCAATCATGATTACTGGTGGACGACAAAAGGCAAGATGGACAGATTTCTTGCCGAAAGCGGCTTTGACACGATGTCGATACTCCACAATAATTATTATACAGCCGACGGAACAGCGCTTTGCGGATCGAGGGGCTGGTTTTATGATGCGGAAACTGATGCCGATATGAAAGTTCTCAACCGTGAGGTCGGCAGGCTTCGTATGTCGATAGAGCCTGCGATAAAGGCAGGATATGACCCGATAGTATTTCTTCATTATCCGCCTATATACAATAATACGGAATGTGCCGAGATAATGAATGTGCTGCGTGAATACAGCATCAAGAAATGCTTTTACGGGCATATTCACGGAGGAAATGCCGCAAAGAGAGCCTTTATCGGAAATTACGGCGGAACGGAATTCCGTCTTGTCTCATGCGATCATCTGAGATTCACACCGCTTGCGGTCATATAGATATCCGTAATAAGCAGAACCGTTTTTTAATTCATAATTCATAATGCATAATGCATAATGATGCAGGTGCGCACCGCACCGGGCAATTCAAGTTGGTCGAAGCGAACACTCGTAAGTCGCAGTTTTTACTAACTGCCGATCGCGGCATAGTAGTTGAATGACGATAGAACTTTCAACGCGAAAACGGGTGCAGGGAGCTTGCTCCCTGCCGAGGTCCGGGCGAGCAGCCCGGGCGGGTTTGGGCGGCAGCCCAACAGGAGGGCGGGTTTGGGCGGCAGCCCAACAGGATGGCGGCAGCCCGACAGGAAGGCAAGAAAAGCTTGACTAAACGGAAAGACTATATTATAATGTATTCTGGTTCGCTCTATTGATTGCGGCGCTGCCGCGTGGGACGGGAAACCGTTGGGCACCTTAGAGCGGATGGCGGCTTGTCCGCAGAATAATAAAAAGAAGCGAAGAGCTTCACAATGGAGGAAAATAAAATGGCACTTAAATCATCAAACAAAGTTGAAACAAACCGCTATGAGCTTGTTATCGAGATCGACGGCGATACCTTTATGAAGGCAGTCGATAAGGTATACAAGAGAGAGTCAAAGAAGATCACTCTTCCGGGTTTCCGCAAGGGCAAGGCTCCGAGAAGACTGATCGAGAAGGAATACGGCGAAGGCGTATTCTATGAAGATGCTATCAAGGATCTTTATCCCGAGGCAGTTGTTACGGCTTCCGAGGAGGCTGGTCTTGCAATAGTAAGAGATCAGATCGACCTTGACGTAGAAAAAGCAGACAAAGAGGGTCTTACACTCAAGGTTGTAATTACTGTTGAGCCTGAAACGGATATCAAGGATTACAAGGGTATCGAATATACTCCTGTTTCACTTGAGATCACTCCCGAGGATATCGACGAGGAGATAAAGAAGGTCCAGAAGAGAAACAGCCGTATCGTTACCGTAGAGGACAGACCTGCTCAGAATGACGACGTTGTCGTTATCGACTTCAAGGGACTGCTCAACGGCGAGGCTTTTGAGGGCGGCACAGCAGAAAACTACAGTCTGACTCTCGGCAGCGGCGCATTCATTCCCGGCTTTGAGGATAAGATCATCGGCCACAGCACAGGCGAGGAATTTACTATCGACGTAACATTCCCTGAGGATTATCAGGCAGAAGAGCTTAAAGGCAAGGACGTTCAGTTCGAGATCAAGATCCATGAGATCAAGACTCATGAGCTTCCTGAGGTTGACGAAGAATTTGTAAAGGATGTCAGCGAATTCGATACGGTTGATGATTATAAGGCTGATCTCAAGGCTAAGCTCGAAGAAACACGCAAGAAGGACGCAGAGCAGAGCAAGGAAAACCAGATCGCAGAAAAGCTTACAGAGCTTCTTGAGGCTGAGATCCCTGAGGCTATGTACAATAATCAGCTCGACGTTATTATCGACGAATTTGCCATGAACCTGCGTTCACAGGGTCTTGACCTCAACACATATATGCAGTACACAGGTCTTACAGAGGATAAGCTCCGTGAAACATATCATGACAGAGCAGAAGCTCAGGTCAAGCTCAGACTTGCACTTCGCAAGATCGCAGAGCTTGAGGGTCTTAAAGCAAGCGACGAGGATGTGGAAAATAAGTATGCCGAGCTTGCTGAGCAGTATAAGGTAGACGTTAAGAGAGTAAAGGCTGCATTTGCACCCAAGGATATCGCAGGCGATATCGAGTCCGAGAGAGCTATGAATCTCGTTAAGGAAAATGCAGTAGAAAAAGCAGCTGAATAATCCCTGCGTAAAGGTCAAGAATATATAAAGTATGAAATAAGATGCCGTCGGTTTTTCCGGCGGCGCCTTATGCGATAAACATATAAAAAAAGATCGGAGGTAATTCTGATGCCATTAATTCCTTATGTTGTAGAACAGACAAACAGGGGAGAACGTTCATACGATATCTATTCCCGTTTGCTCAACGACAGAATAATAATGCTGACCGAAGAAGTCAATAATGCTACTGCAAGCGTTATCGTTGCGCAGCTTCTTTTCCTTGAGGGACAGGACGCTACCAAGGATATCAGTCTTTATATCAACAGCCCCGGCGGATCGGTAACAGACGGTATGGCTATCTATGATACGATGCAGTATATCAAATGTGACGTTTCTACTATCTGCATGGGTATGGCAGCGTCAATGGGCGCTTTCCTGCTTGCGGCAGGCGCAAAGGGCAAGCGTTATGCCCTTCCGAACAGTGATATCATGATCCACCAGCCTCTCGGCGGCGCTCAGGGTCAGGCTACGGATATCATGATCCATGCGGAGCATATTGTCCGCACAAAGAAAAAACTCAATACTATTCTCGCAGAAAAAACAGGTCAGCCGTATGACGTTATCGTAAGAGATACCGAGCGTGATAATTTCATGACTGCTCAGCAGGCAATGGAATACGGTCTGATAGACAAGGTCATCACACAACGGTAAGGAGCGGCGCAAATGGCTAATATTGACGACAATAAGAGAAGTATCTGCTGTGCCTTCTGCGGACGTCCGCAGGAGCTGGTCGGACGTATAATACAGGGCGTCGGCGGCGCATATATCTGTGATGAATGTGTAATGCGCTGCGTGAATATGCTGCGCGGTGAAGATGATTACGACGTTTATGACGAAGAGGATTCCTTCCCGGATTTTGCAGAGCTTCCCAAGCCGATGGAGATCAAGGCACTGCTTGATGAATATGTCATAGGACAGGATGAGGCGAAGATCTCGCTTGCCGTTTCCGTATATAACCATTACAAGAGAATAAACTATCATAATGAAGATGATGTTGCGCTGAATAAGAGCAATATCCTTCTTCTCGGACCTTCGGGCGTCGGCAAGACGCTTCTTGCCCAGACGCTTGCAAGGATACTTGATGTGCCGTTTGCCATAGCTGATGCGACAACTCTGACAGAAGCAGGCTATGTCGGTGAGGACGTTGAAAATATCCTGCTCCGTCTTATTCAGGCTGCGGATTTTGATATAGCAAGAGCAGAACGCGGTATCATTTATGTTGACGAGATCGACAAGATCGCGCGTAAATCCGAAAATCCGTCCATTACCCGCGACGTCAGCGGCGAGGGAGTTCAGCAGGCGCTGCTCAAGATACTGGAGGGTACGGTCTCAAATGTACCGCCGACAGGCGGAAGAAAGCACCCTCAGCAGGAGTTTATACAGATAGATACGACTAATATTCTGTTTATCTGCGGCGGAGCTTTTGACGGTCTTGAAAAAACGGTGGAAAAGAGGTTGGGTTCGTCCTCACTCGGATTCAATGCTGATATACGTTCCAAGGTCGAGCTTGATACAACAAGCTGGATGCAGGAGGTCATTCCGCAGGATCTCGTGAAATTCGGACTTATCCCAGAGCTTGTCGGCAGACTTCCGGTAGTTACCGCGCTCAATGGACTTGATGAAAACGCGCTTGTGCGAATACTCAGAGAGCCGAAGGATTCTCTGATAAAGCAGTATACAAAGCTTTTTGCAATGGACGAGGTAGAGCTTGTATTTGATGATGATGCTCTGCTGGAAATAGCAAAGAAGGCTATAGAAAGACACACAGGTGCAAGAGGTCTGCGCTCCATTATGGAGGAGCTTCTGAAAAACCTCATGTACGAAGCACCGTCTGATGATACGATCAGCAGGATAATAATAACTGCCGATGCGGTCAGGGGTGAAGGTGAGCCTGTTGTTGAACGCAGCAAGCTCAGGAAAAAGCCGCGCAAAGCTGCCGAGGTCAAAACAACAAAGAAAAAATCCAAAAAAACTTCGGCATAATATTTGCGTCAAAGCGGCAAATACGAACTATCAGCTCCACTTGCATTTCAGCCTGATCTGTAAGTGGAGCTTTTTACTATTTTTTTCCGGAGGTCATATATGCGCTATACTACACTTCTTATGGATGCCGATGAAACGATCTTTGATTTCGGAAAATGCGAATACTTTGCCCTGAAAGGGACGATCGAATCATACGGACTTCGTTTTGACGAGCGTGTGCATAAAACATTCTCAGAGATCAATAAGGATCTGTGGAAGGAATTTGAGAAGAATAATATTACAAATGCACAGCTGAGGGTACAGCGTTTCCGTGAGCTTATCGCGGAATGTTTTGACGGCTTTGAAGAAGCGTCGGCTTTGTCAGAAGAATACATATCCCAGCTTTCCCGTCAGGCTGTGCTTATTGACGGTGCGTATGAAGCAGTCGAAAAGCTTTCGCATGATTTTACGCTTTATCTGATAACCAACGGAATAAGCAGGGTGCAGAGAGGACGGCTGGCTCGTACTGAAATAACGCGCTTTTTTGATGATGTTTTCATTTCCGATGAAATGAACGTACAGAAACCGAAAAAAGAATTTTTCGATATCGTTCTCGGCAGTATAGAAGAGAAGAACAAGGCAAGAATACTTGTTGTCGGAGATTCGCTGACCTCCGATATGCAGGGCGGAAGAAATGCCGGGCTTGATACCTGTCTTTATGATCCGTCTGACAGAGTTGCCCTTCCTGATCCGCTTTGTGACTATAAGGTCGGATCACTGACCGATATTTTCCGTATAGCGTCGGAGGAAAAGTTATGAAATTCATAGTTCCCGAAGAACTTGACGGCGTCACACTGAAAAGCTTTCTGAGAAAACACTGTTCTGTTTCCGCAAGGACGCTTGCAAAGCTCAAGCGCACCGAAAACGGAATATGTCGCGGCGGCAAAGTGATCCGCAGTATTGATATTCTCTCGGCAGGAGATGAAATAGAAATATCACTTCCGGAAGATGACGCTTATATAGAACCTGCCGATCTTCCGGTTAAAATTGCATTTGAGGACGAAAATGTAATTGCTGCGGTAAAGCCTGCCGGTATGCCTGTTCATCCCGTGGGGGAATACCAGAAAAATACCCTTGCCAATGCAGTCGCTTTTCATGCGCGGCAAATGGGGGAAAGCTACAGCTTTCGTCCGGTAAACAGGCTTGATAAAGATACCTCTGGTCTTGTGCTTTGCGCTAAAGACCGCTTTAGCGCCGCTTTTCTTCAGGGACACTGCGATAAGGAGTATATTGCCCTTTGTCAGGGAAAGATCACCGGCAGCGGAACCATAGACAAACCGCTGCGGATCAGGGAAGGTCATTCCATACAGAGGGAGATCGGGCAGGACGGCGTAAGGGCGGTAACGCATTACCGGACAATAAGAAATTACGGGGAAGATCATACTTTAGTCGCGCTTCGTCTTGAAACAGGACGGACGCATCAGATCCGCGCTCATTTTTCGGGCATTGGTCATCCGCTTGCAGGGGACGATATGTACGGCGGCAGCAGGGATCATTTTCCAAGACAATGTCTGCATTGCCGTGAGCTGAGCTTTATTCATCCGATAAGTAAAGAAAGGATCACAGTATGCAGTGAAATTGATTTTTTTGACGAATATACAGATTGACCGCACGGGCAGCTTATCATCATACGATAAGCTGCCTTTTCCGTTAAATGCTGACTGATACCGCGGTGTTGTCCGGATCTTGTTGAATTGAAATAATTATTTTATTGATTTATTGGTAATAAATAAGTTCTTATTACCGTGAGATAAGCATATATATAATTATATCACCGCTGCATCAGATGCATATGAGAAACGGAGGACAGTGATAATTAGTTAAAAGAAGAGGTACATAAAGAGAAACAGTTTCATACAATGCTCACGCTGAATACAATATACTGTGCTGATTTTGCAGCAAAGTGATTATTTTATGTCCGAGCAGGACAAAATAATAAGGAAACGTCTGATCTTTGCATGATGTTTCCCGATCGGCGCATCAAATAAAAATTCGGAGCGTGAAAAGCTATGCTTATCAGAAGAGGCGATATCTATTATGCAGATCTCAGTCCGGTAGTAGGTTCGGAGCAGGGCGGAGTGCGCCCGGTGCTGATAATACAGAATAATGTCGGGAACCGCTACAGTCCGACTGTGATAGCCGCCGCCATAACCAGCAGGGGTACAAAAGCTGATCTGCCGACGCATATAAAACTGTTTGCATCGCGCAGCGGACTTACCAAGGATTCGGTAGTATTGCTTGAACAGATACGAACCCTTGATAAAACACGGCTCAGAGAGAAGATGGGGACGCTCAGCCCGTATGATATGTATAAGGTTGACGAAGCGTTGTCAATAAGTTTCGGTCTGGGCGCGGAGAATGTTCATAAACAGGCAACATAATTGCAGAATGGGGAGAATGTACCGGAGGACGGTATATTCTCCCTGATATTCCTGAAAAGACATTTTCAGGGGGTTTATGTAGTAAAACGAAGGATAATATTTTCAGACAAAATACTGCTGCCGGCTGTGATATTATTGATAAAAAGCAGGGGGACGGATATGAAACAGACAATATATATTGATGTGCTTTTCTGCGTTAATTTTGTAATAGACTATCTTATACTTCTTACCGTCAGAAAATTCATGAATATTTCCTGCCGTCTGAGAAGAATGCTTACCGGCGCGGCTGTCGGCGGTATTTGTTCGTTTGTGATACTTCTGCCGCCTGTCAGCTCAGGTCTGTCCATTGTCGCCGGGATAATAATTGCAGGCTTTGTCGTTGCTGCTGCATTCTGCCCGATAGACAAAAAAACATTTCTGAAAACAACAGCGGCTTTTTTTCTGATAAGTTTCGGATACTGCGGAGTAATGATCGCGGTGCTGATAATTTTTTCCCCGTCTGAACTGCTTATACGCAATAACAGCGTATACATAGGTATTTCGCCTATTGTTCTGGTTATTATGAGCGCGGTATGTTATGCCGTAATGCGCGTTATCCTGAGAATAACATCGAGGGGAACATCAGAAGAGAATAATTGTTTTCTTGAAATAAAGCGTCAGGGAAAGGTCATATCCTGCCGGGGAAAAGTCGATACGGGCAATTCACTTCATGAACCGTTTTCCGGCGATCCGGTGATAGTTGTAAAAAGCTCATTGTTTCCGGATATCGGGAAACAGAGTGATATCTCACATGAAGACGCTGTCAGCCGGGGGTTCAGAATGATACCGTATAATTCAGTCGGCGGCGGAGGTTTTCTGCCGGCTTTCCGTCCGGAAGAAATCATAATCAGCGAAAAGGGAATAAAGCATCATGTTCAGGGGTATATAGCTTTATGCAGTCAGGAAAGGATAACATCGGAAACTGACGCTCTGATACCGCCGGAACTGATGTGAATAAACGCAATACAGGAAAATAAATCAAAACAGGGGGTAATCGTATGGACAAACTGAAGAGAATATCCGCGCCCGTTGTCAGCGGCATAAGCAGATTATTTATGATGGTGATGGGCAAGGACGGGATCTATTACATAAACGGTCCCGAAACACTTCCGCCTCCGCTTGAGGCAAAAGATGA
The DNA here is from genome assembly GCA_902778175.1 of uncultured Ruminococcus sp. Classification (GTDB taxonomy): domain Bacteria; phylum Bacillota; class Clostridia; order Oscillospirales; family Acutalibacteraceae; genus UBA1213. Next base: position 56,614 of record CACYWT010000012.1, read on the forward strand.
AGCGCTTATAATGGAGAGGATCTCTGCCGGAGATGAAAAAGCGAGAGAACCGCTTATCACACATAATCTCAGACTTGTTGTCTATATCGCTAAAAAATTTGAAAGTACGAGCGTATGCGTAGAGGATCTTATTTCCATAGGGACTATCGGGCTTATCAAGGCTGTCAATACCTTCCGTCCGGAAAAGGGGATAAAGCTTGCAACATATGCGTCGCGCTGTATTGAAAATGAAATACTGATGTACCTGCGTAAGATATCACAGCAGAAAAATGAGATTTCGATAGATGAACCGTTGAATGTGGATTATGACGGAAACGAACTGCTCATTGCAGATGTGCTTGGCAGCGACAGCAATACCGTTAATGTTCGCATAGAAAAGGAATCAGAGGAAAATCAGTTATTGCAGGCGGTTAATCGTCTGGGGAAAAGGGAGCTTTCGATAATGGAGCTGAGATTCGGTCTTAACGGTTATAAACCGCATACTCAGAAAGAGGTTGCTGATATGCTCGGAATATCGCAGTCATACATTTCCAGGCTTGAAAAAAAGATAATAAGACGGCTCAGAAAAGAAATAAGTGAAGAAACAAAAAGTGCATAATTATGACATAACGGGTAAATAAAATTCGATGTAATTATAAATAAAAAATAACTGTAATGTACATTAAAACTATATAATATAATCACAAAATTAATACAGACAGTAAACTCAGCCCAATAAAAAATACAATTTGTAAAAAGCGGAAAAAGTTTGAAAAAAGGTGTTGACAAAGAGGAGGGAATGTGGTATTATAACAAAGCT
>CACYWT010000013.1 GCA_902778175.1 uncultured Ruminococcus sp.
GTTCCGATGCTGCCATATTGAAAACTTATTGCTATTTGAGAGGTCTGTTTCAGGCCTCTTTTTCTTTGCTATATGACGCGGGGTTATTGGGCGGTTACGCTTCCCGGAGATTTATCCTCCCCGGGAAGCGCCTTGTATTATGGTTTGTTATTCATCGAAACCGTCATCATATTCTTCGATCTCAGCATCAATAAATTCGCTTGATTTTTTATTGGTTTTTGATGATTTCATTCCCTTTTTGTATTTCTTCACATATGAACGAAGATAGAGCATTGTCAGGATATCCCATAACCCGTCAACTATCAGTGAAATACCGAGAAAAACAACAAGCAGATGAAAGCCTGTGAACGGATTGATAAAGGAAACCACACTTGCAGCGATCATGATTATAGCAGCAAGCGCCTGAACAGCCCAGGTTTTTGAATTCAAATGGGAAAATTCCAGAGCATATTGCAGCTTGAATACACCGCCGATAAAAAGAATAATAGAAAGAGCCGCAATTATAAAGCCCACGAGAAGATCGGGACGGATCATTATATATACACCGAATACAAGCAACGCGCAGCCCTGTATCAGCGCAAACGACCCGAATATTTCGTTATTTCTGAGTTTTATATACTCAAAAAGCTTGAATACGCCCCAAACGCACAAAGCAGCAGCAAGCACCCTGCAAAGTATCACCAGAAATGCGCCCTCCTCCTTGCTCGGAAAAGCAATAAGAAGAATCCCCAACGCTACAATTCCGAGATTGATAAGTAAAAATTCGCGTGAAAGTTCTTTTGCTTTGGCTTTTACATCATTTTTTTTCATAGCATTGCCTCCTCAGCTAAAAAATTATTATACAGATATTATAGCACTATATCTTCAAAAAAGAAATAGCTATATAAAAAAAGCGTACATTTCTGTACGCTTTTATGAGTGAGACGATAAGCCGGGTTCTGTCGTGAACAGCCATCTATCTTGGCAGCCCGTTGCCGGTACTGCTCAGTGCCGCCTCGTGAAGCCATCGGGCAGATGAATACACTTCTGTGAGGCGTTGCTCCGGATAGGGTTTACATGGCCGCAATGTCTCCACTGCGCCGGTGAGCTCTTACCTCGCCTTTCCACCCTTGCCTGCAAAGCAGGCGGTATATCTCTGTTGCACTTTCCCTGGGGTCACCCCCGGCGGCCGTTAGCCGTTATCCTTGCCCTGCGGAGCCCGGACTTTCCTCGGGTGCGGCCTCTCGGCACTGCATCCGCAGCTGTTTATCCCACTCACGGGTTCAATTATAACATATTTCCGGATCTTATTCAATCTCATAAATAAATTTCTTTTCCGGATAATTATTACACGAAAGTACATAATTACGGAGCCGTCCGGCGCGGCAGCACAGCTGTTTCAGTTCTTTTTTATCTGCGGTATCCTGATACCGTATTCCTCCGGAATACAGCGTACATCAGCCACGGTCGTGCGGCGGACTATTTCCTCATACATTACATATAAGCTCTGCACTCCGTTTTCAAGCACGAAATAATGCTTTATATACGGGACAAGAAGCACCAGCAATGAAACGAATAATATCGCCATCGGTATCGTCGGCGCAAATATGAATACCATAAATACCGCCATCGTCAATATAGCAAACAGGAACATAACTATAAGATGTACGAATCTTTCGTGCTGCCAGAATTGTATCTCGCTGAGCAGCTCGCGCTTTATCTCAGGAACATTTTCAAGCGGTTCTCCGCTTTCGAGCATTTCACGCAGCGCACGAATATAACTTTTCAGTTTACTTCCCATATCCATCGCCTACACCTTTTCCAGTCGTCTTTCCATGATGTAATCCTTGCAGCTAAAACCTCCGCCGATATCAGTATCCTCCGCCCTGACCTTGTAAAACCCCAGATGCTCATATACGTTGATGGCAAAGCTGTTTTCTCTTTCAACACGCAGACGGATCTTTTTCAGATGCGTAAAACCCAGCTCGGGATCAGATACCAGCGTATCCATATATCCTATCGCTCTCCTCGCAAGACCCTGACGGCGGTATTCCGCCTTGATATACAGCCTTGCAAGATAAACATAATCACTCTGCGGAAGCAGGCACATATATCCTGCAAGCTTTTCGTCAGCCAGAAGCATATAATAAATATATCCCTCAGACATCTGACGCTTGAGCGCATCCTTGGACTGATATTTTTTCAGCATATATTCTATCTGCTCGGGAGAGAAAATATCCTTGTAATAATTATGCCATACATGATTTGCCGCTTGCTCAACCTCATTTATCTGTTTTTCGGTCGCAACAGGCATAACATCAAACCTCATAATAAAACCACCATTTACTTTATTGCAGCCTGGAGCAAAAGACCGGCAGCTGCATTATTAATTGTTATCATTCTTTTCTTTTTTGCGCTTTTCAAGACGGGTATCAACATGAATATCCTCATTTACAGAAAGATCAAGCGGAGCCTTTTTGTTATAGGGATACGGCTCTGTCTTACCGTTTGTCTTGTAGCCGTGAGCGATAAGGAAAACCGTTATTCCGGTCGCGGCAACGCTTATTCCCAGCGCGATAAGAATAGTCTTTAAAAGATCGGAACTGTTCTTTTCATTTTTTGCCTGAGCAGATGATGATTCCGTCGCCGCAGCGGTCTGATCACCGGCAGCATTTACTGCCGCAGGGAATACCGATATTACGGCAAAGATACACAAAACAAATATCGTTTTTATCAAAAGCTGTTTTTTCTTCATAGGAAAGATGCACCTCCAAACAGGAAAAAGACAATAACCGCAAGCAGCAGGAACATTACCGAGCCGAATATTGCAAGCTTGCCGACGGATACAGGCAGCTCACCGAAATTCTTTCCGGTCTGTCCGTTCATTGCGTACATATAATTCTTGTCCTTGTAATTGAAGGTCATCAGCCATACGGGCATAAGACCATATTCCCAGTTTTCGCCCAGCGTCCTGATATGGAAATCATCTATTTTAACGGAATCATATCCCGTTATAGTTTCCCTGTATATCTTTTTTGCATAATCCGCAAGTTCTCCGTCAACCTCGGACTGAACATCGCTGCGTTCAAGATCTCTCTTTTCCGCAAGGAAGCCCGAAAGATATGCCATTGTAAACGGACGGAATTCCTCGTCGTCATAAGGATTGACATATTTCAGCGCCTTGGCGTGTTCTCCGTCATTCAGCGCAGTATGAGGATAGCCCTTGAAACCGATCTTACCCTCACGGGTAACTTTATATATTTTGGTTTCCTCATATTCATATTCGTCGTCTTCCCATCTTCTCACCTTTTCGGCAGTAGCTCTGACACCGCCGTCCTTATCGGAATCAACGAGCCAGTAGGGATAGTATACGCCCTTCATCATATCGAGCTGGGCTGACGATACAAAATCCTTCGGCAGGAATTTTTTCTTTTTACAAAATTCGCGGAATTTATTTTTTGCTTCCTCCTCGGAAATTTTGAACGGAATGACCTTATTGGGCTTGAACTCTCCTGTCAGGCGGTTGGAAATAACGACAGGGCTGTGACAATATACGCAGAAGGTTGCCGCAGTATTTTCCGTATCGGCAATAATTTCAGCGCCGCAGCTCTGACAGGTATAAAGAGCCGCGCCGTATTCCTTTTCGATATCGCTTTGTTCCTCCGACTGTCTTTCCTCGCTGAGATTTTCGTCAAGATTTCCGAAATGCTCCCTGAGCTGTTCCTCGGTAAATTCGCTGCGGCAGTATTCGCAGGCGAATTTCTGTTTTGCGGCATTATACTCAAGCGGTCCGCCGCAGTTTATACATTTATAAGCAACTGTTTCCATTCACACGGTATGCGTAAAAACGGATACCGATCCACCTCGCTCCCATAAAATATATTTTTCTCTGCCGCATATCTGCGGCAGAGAAAAGCTGTAAGTCCGGTATCAAACGAAATCTGATTCGTTGATCGGATCACCACATTCCGGACAGAATTTCGGGATCGGCTTGCTCATATCAGGCTCATATCCGCACTTGTCACATTTGATCTTCTTCGGCTTGTCGTCGGGACGCTTAGCGCCGCATTCAGCACAGAACTTGCCTGTATTTTCATGTCCGCAGGAGCATTTCCATGTGCCTGCCGGAGCCGGCTTCGGCTTACCGCATTCAGCGCAGAATTTGCCGGTATTGCCCTTTTTACCGCAAGCGCAGTCCCAGCCGCCTGCTGCCGGCGCCGGTGCTGCCTGCTGCTGAGGCTGCTGCATCTGCTGCTGCATCATCTGCATCTGCTGCATATTGTTATTGGAAGCGGTATTCATATATGCGCCGCCTGTATTCATCATCATTCCGATACCGTACATTGCATTTGCTGCGCCGCCGGAATTGGAGCCTGCGTCCTTGATACCCTGAGAAATATTCTGCTGTACCATTGTTTCTCTGAGGTCGGGACGGTTGAACATTGCGACCTGACTTCTCTGCTTGAGCAGTTCCTTTGTTTCGGGGTCGAGGTTGATCGTAATGCCGACCTGTCTGAGCTGGATACCTCTTTCCTCTACCCATGTTTCTTTAAGGCTTTCCTTCATTGCGTCGCAAAGCTCTTTTGTATGACCTACTACCTGAGAAATACGCACACCCTGCATTGAAAGCTGTGAAAGAGCAGGAGCAAGAGCAGTAATGACCTCCTGATCGTATCTCTGGGAAATAAGCTTCTCCATATCTACGGGACGCATATTTGTAACATCAGATGTAGGAATGATAGTCTTATAGAATTTAAGAGGATCAACGATATCGACCGAGAATTTACCGAATGCGCGGACATTCACATCTATATCATAATTGGGATCATAGTAGCTTACCGGCTCGCTTGTGCCGAATTTGATACCCTCAAGAGGTCTGAGGTTAAGGTAAACTACTCTCTGTGATGTAGGCGTAACGCCGCCGAAACGTACACGGTTAAAGGTTTCCTTGATGGAATCACCGAACTGACCGTTGAAAAGTGACGGAAGAGATGAATTTTTTACCTCAAAATAGCCCGGCTCAGCGGAATAGTCAACAACTGCGCCGCCGTCGATCAGAAGCATCATCTGACCGTCATATACATGAATAACGGAACCGTTTGAAATAGTGTAATCTGTTCCCTTGGTATTGCTGTTTCTTTTGTCATTTCTTGATTTCAGAACACCCGGACACATAACCGTTGTAGCACTCATATCGCTTGGTTCGATCACTTCAAGCCATGTATCAGCAAGACCTCCGCCTACAGCGCCTGCAACTGCTTTAATAATTCCCATTTTTAGCATCTCCTTTTATATTTATTCAGGGCTATGATCAAGCCCGTATTATGATAACCGGAAGCACTTCCCGGACTAATCATGCAGATTTCCGTTCAACTAACAATACAATAATCACACACTATTTGTATTATACTATTTTTTATAACTTAATGCAAGTGTTTATGTCAAATATCACCTCAGTGAAACACTTTTTTTAAAAAAATACGCACAGCCTGCATTGCAAGCCATGCGTATATATCAGTCAAGTTTCACGGTCACGATAAAGCCGCTGTAATTGTCGCCCGAGATCTTATATTCGCCGTTTGCCGGAACCTTGACATCAGTATTATTCCAGTCGTTCAGCGGAGTATAGTATACACAATATCTGCTGCCGTCCGCATCGTTGATAACAAGCGGTTTGTCAGCAGTATACTGATGAAGCTTTCCGATATATTCCTCAAGCGCTAAGCCCTTTTCAGTAATATATCTGCTGTGCGGCAGTCCGACATAGCGGAAATGCCACGGCTCCTCATTATAACCGGTTATATCCTCCTTGCCGGCAATATAGCGGACAATAAAGCCATAATCCTGACAGTTTTTATTCAGCCATGAATAATATCCCTTTCCGTCAAAATCAATGCCGCTGCCCTTTTCCTCCTTATTCAGATCAAGGTCGAAAACATATCCCGTCTGATGCTCGCTGTAGCCCGGAGGAGCGACCCATTGCTCAGCATCATCAGTATTATTCTTTTCGCTGTTGTAAAGCCTTATCTGAGTATCGTAGCTTCTGTAGCCGCAGGCGACCATAACGTCATTATCTCCGTAGTTATTTTCAAAATCGTCCATCATGGAGTTGAGTGCATTTGCCGATTCTATTTCAAGCTCAACACTATAATCAATTATCACATAGCTGTCACTTTTCATTTCGCTCAGGGGCTTGACGTTTTCCCCGTCGTAGCGGCAGGAGTAATCCTTATTGACAAGAATAAGCTCTCCCGAATGGACAGACGCCGCTTCCATGCTTACAGTTTTCATTTCCCCGATAAGTTCCTCCGCAGAAGCAGACGCCTCCGTCGTAATGGATTCTTCTTTTTTGCTTTCCTGACTATTCTGCTGTTCCTTTTTGCTTTCCTGCTGCACTGTGCTTACCTGCGGGGGCTTTTTCTCTTCCGGGGCTGCGGCAGGCTTATGCTCCTCCGCAGCAGAGATCTGCACTGTTTCCTCAGCATTTCCATGTACCAGCTTCTGCTGTATAAATACAACGGTAAACAGCAGACACGAGATGATAAGCATTGTACACATGACCGCAAGCTGCTGACGAAAAGGGACAGGCTTATCGGGATCTATTCTGAGTATTCCGGGCAAACGAAAAAAATTCTTCTTTTCCTGCCCGTTCGGATCATTATAATTCATTCCTTATCCTTTCAATCATTAATTCCATTTTACACATATAATATTATATTATCTTATCCCTGTAAAATCAATACTAAATATAATACAAACCCCTTAAAAATTATCCCTTCATATTATTCAATTAATTATCAATAATACATAAAAAAAAGCTTCCCTTCATCAGAGAAGCTTTTTATCCGGAGAAAAATCATTCATTATCTTCGGTCTTTTTCTTTTTGCCGCCGAGAACAAACAGAAGAATGATAACAATAAATGAAACGCCGACGATAACTCCGATAATAATATATTTCTCTATTCCGTCACCGGTGATCTGGAATCCCGGTTTTTCGTCAGGTTCTTTTATGCTTTCCTCACTGGTATTTCCGCTTTGTTCGCCATATTCTCCCGAATTGTCGGGTATGCTGTCTTCTGTCGATGAATTATCACCGCCGGGACGGCTGTAATCCTTGTCAGGTTCATTTATGATAGGAAGAAATACCGGATCACCCTTGTCGGCAACATAAAGATCATTTTCGACCTTTACGGTAGAATGTTTTGTCAGGGTAAATTCATGGGGCGTATCGTCAAGAACATAGCCTTCGGGAGCTTTTACCTCGATAAAACGATATGTTCCGAAGGGAAGCTCCGTTACGGAGATCTGTCCGTTTTCGTTTGTGGTAAGCTCGCCGCCGAGCTGTTTCCAGTAGAAATTGCCGTTTGCGTCGGAATCAATTTCTGCGCCTTCCTTTACATTGGAAATATCGGTTACATAAACCTTTTTCCAGAGTGTAAATTCCGCGCCCTCAAGACGTTCTTCGTTCACATCAGTCTTGTTTACAACGACCGACGCCGTATATATATCGCTGTCAGGCTGAACGAATTTCGATTCCGCAAAAACATCATATACAACATTGCCGTTTTCATCATTATAGGGAACCTGAAGAATAAGCGGCTGTATGCTGTAGGAATATTCCGGATCTATAACATATACAAGATAAAGTCTGTATGGTTCAAGACCCTTGAAATATGCGCAGCCGTCGTCCAATACTCTGGCAAATTCTCCCGTCAGTCCGTTATCCATTGCATAATCGCGGGCTTTAAGGCTTTCGGTTTTCATATCGGAAGACGTCATACCGGCATTGATATTTACAGACGCGCCGGCGAAATCATCAGAGGGCTGGTAGGTGTCATTATCGAAGCTTCCGATATCCACTATCGTAAAGCCGAGGCCTTCCATTGATGTATTCACCTTGACGGTGATACTTCCTTTTTGCTGTTCTGCCGATGCAGTAAAAGCAGATACCGCAAACATCATACACAGCAGGCATACGGCAGTAAAAGCTGCTGCGAACCGTTTAGTCAGTTTTATCTTCATCATACGATCCTCCTGTTTCTTTATCCGGCGGATCACTGTTATCGTCAGTGACGCCGGTAGAGGTTTTTTTCTTCCTGTGGAATACCGGTACAAACAAGATCAGAGCTATCACGACTACTGTTACCGAAACAATTCCGAGTGACGCATACCAGATTATTGTTCTCAGCGGAATACGCTGATCTTCGACCCTATGCACAACAGGCCAGGGGTCTGTATGAGCCATTTCCTGAGTCTGATACGGCACACGGGTCCCTCTGACGAGAAGTCTGTGGCTGTTGATGCCATAGGGTGTGCAGGTAACGAGGGTGATATAATCCTCCCCTTCAACGATATCGGTTTTATCCGTTTCGTAGGGAAGAACCGTCAGGATCCGATCTATTTTGTATGCAAGAACCTTATCAAGGGCGTGGATATAGAAATAATCTCCGGTTTTGAGCTGATCGAGGTCGGTAAAAAGGTTTGCGGTAGGCAGACCGGTATGACCTGCGAGGACGCTGTGAGTAGACAGACCGCCTACGGGCAGCGACGAACCTTCCATATGACCCACTCCGCGCTGGAGAATATCGTCGTCCATACCGTGAAAAATAGGCAGATAAACATTTATTTTAGGTATCTCTATATAAGCGATGCTTTCAGATACAGCAAGGAGGCTTTTGTAATCCATCGAAGAAACCTTTTTGGTATCATGTTTTGCAAGAGCCATATTATATTCTTCCGCCTGTTTTTGCAATCTGAGAATAGATTCATTACCTATTTTCTGAATTGTATTATCATAATTAGCAATTTCGGTATGCGCGGTATATTCGCCGTACCAATTGCTGATTATAGGATACATAAATACACCTATGCCGGCAAGGAGAATAATAAATATCCCCACAAGCGGCAGACGGTTTTTAATCTGTTTTCTGAGTGACATTCTGTCCCTCCGGGGTAGCAATATGTTTCGGCTTATGCGATGAAGATATAAGCCATATAAGAGCGAAAATATAAAGAATAACAGCTGCGACAGCAATTGCAGAAATAACGGTGATCTGGTGTCTGATCTCCTTAGCGAGGGCGTCATCGACGGGATCGGAATCAGCCTGGAGTTCAGGCTGTTGATCGGTGACCGGTTCTTCCGGTTCATAGGGAACGCGGACGCCTCTGACGAGGAGACGTTTATCGTTAATACCGTATGGAGTGCAGGTAATAAGGGTAACGAGATCCTCGCCGGGGACTATTGCAAGGTCGGTAACATCAGAGGGGTGTACGACGATGATCTTATTGACCTTATAAGCAAGCACCTGATCAAGGACATGGATATAGAAGACCTCACCGACACTGATCCGGTCAAGATTAGTAAACATTTCGGCAGTCGGCAGACCGGTATGACCGGAGATGACCGCATGGGTCGATTCACCGCCGACGGGGAGAGAAGTATTCTCGATAAAGCCGCAGCCCTTTGAGAGAGCCTCATCGCCTGCGCCGTAATAAACGGGAAGATAGACATTGACCGTAGGGATATCTATATAGCACATAAGCCCGTCGTCATTACAAAGGCATTTTTCCAGGCCGTCGTGGTAGATATTATTAAAAATATCCTCATTATACTTTCGCGCATCGGCGAGAGTTTCAGTTATTTCCGAGTTATCGAGTTTTTCGACAGTACGGGTATAATCCGAGATAGTAGTACGGGAGGTACTGAGAGAAACGACGTTAGATATCATCGGATAGAGGATAGCGGCGACGCCTGCGAAATAGAGGCAGCCGATAGCGATAAAGAACAGGACGCTCCTGCTGGTTAATTTTTTCAATATTATTCCTCATATTTATGAAGTTATTTATTTCGGGGTTTTCCCAAGCCTCCGACTATTCGGGGACTTGGGAAAACCTGCTCCCTTTTTTACGGGGAGCAGATATCCGGTTTTATTTTACAGTCAAAGGAGTGGGTGGGGAATAAATTATTCCTCAACCTTTCTCTTTCTCATATAAACAACGAAGAGAACGCCTGCAAGGAGGACGATAGCTGCGCCGCCTACTGTGAAGAGGACTGTACCCATTCCGCCTGTAATGGGGAGGGTATGACCGGGAGTATTACCAACATCAAGTTTTCCATTCGTATAACTTGTGCCACTGGTAGTGAAGTTTGCATCTGCTAATTCAACACCGTCTACTGTAATTTTGAAAGTACCATTAGTAGTACCAGCAGCTACAACTACTGTTTTATCAGACATTGTCTGGAAACCAGTTTGCGGTGTTTCTGATAATGTATAAGTTCCTTCTGCCAGATTCTTAAATACACAGTATCCATTTGTATCTGTAGTAGCATTATATTCAGCAGTGGTAGATGTATTTGTAAGAGTAAAAGTTACTCCAGCCATTGCCGCATTTGTATCTGTTCTGTACTTATAAAGTCCCATTCCAGTTGTATATACATCTACATTATCATCATCACTGGCTGAACCTTTACCGGTTGTATATTCATTTGAATAAGTTACTTCCACATTATTGTTTAAGTTATTTGCTGTTGTTTTATTACTTAGGGTTGCAGTATCATTAACTTTTGCAGTTAATGTAACTACAACTGCATCTCCATTATTTGCAGCAACAACCGCATCACTCACAGTTACAACTGCACCATGTTTATCACCATTAATCGTCGCGGTTACACCAGAATCGATTGTATCTCCACCAATCGTAACGGAAATTGTCTGTAAATCCAAAGAAGGCGATGCAGTATCAGTGATTGTGTAAGGTGTTTCATAACTTAACTGTCCTGCAATAACTTTTGTATTTACAGTAGGTGAATATTCAGGTATATAAGAGGTCAAAGTATATGTAACTGTTCCGTTACTACTTACAGATGCTTTATCGTCATTATACCTAACACCCTCATTTGCTGTAACAGATGAAATAACCTTATCAATTGTTAAAGGCGATGCTTTGGCTACGACCGAAACATTTCCTCCCTCTATTTTTTGAATTACAGGCTGTACCATTACTCCATTATCACTGCTATGTACCAACGCAAGATAATATCCATCAGCTAACGAAGATGTTGCTGTACCCACGTTAACTCCAGTAGCAACTTGGGGAATCAAAGAACCAGAAGCAGATGCTGCAAGAGCAATCTTCGACGCAAGATTTTTCAGATCCTCAGCAGTATATAATTCAACTTGAGATATAGTCGGTAATCCTGTCACTTCATCATCAACAGCAGTTTCCCATGTGTATGAATATACACCCCCAACAACAGTTGAAGAAGCTATTCTATAAACATCATATGTACTAGCATTTGTTACTCCTATAGTTGAATTAATATCAACCTTTAGAGTGCCTGCCGCATTTGAACTTATCGCCGTCATAGCTCCCATGCTCAGCAGCATAGCCATTGAAAGAACAGCTACACCTGCGCGTTTAAAAGTCTTTTTCATATTAATTTACCTCCAATATTATTGAAATTATCGCAGAGTTGTCCCGATACAGCCGCCGCCCTCTGCACCAGCCGCGGCTGTATTTTATTCCTGCGTTTTTGATACCAGTCCCGAAGAACCAACAACATTATGCATTATGAATTATGCATTATTATGCTTTTTGTTTGCCGATCCTGCGAAAGGTATAGAAAATCTCTTATTTCATATACCTCCCTTTCCCGAAAATGTAACCATTGTCCATCTTTCTTTTATATATCATTACAGCTGCGCCGGAAAGCACAATTGCAAGGATTCCAAGGGGGAATATGAATATCACTCCCGATCCGCCTGTCGTCGGCATGACGATCGGATTGATCATGTTTTCGACCGTTATAAGGTCGTTGGAAGTACTGTCTACCTTTTTTTTACTGTCCTTGAAGATAACATTTGAGTACGTCCCCGATATATTACAGTTATAATCGGATTCTGTCCATACGGAGCCGCTGGGTATTGTACCCGGTTTTATGTATCCGGCAGGCACGTCCTCCAATCTTTCAAGTACATTGTATCTCGTATTATACGGTATGTTCTCTACATTCAGCCGGAGCGCTGTGGCGTTCTTTGCCGAATTGGCTTTGATCTTAATTGCAAATACCTTGCACCTGTCAGGATAAATCGTGGGGTCAGAAGATTGCATCGTAGCTGTGATATCCTCTACCTTGTTGGCATCAACCAGATTAACGCCGTTCTGCTTGAATTTGATCGGGTATTTGCTGAGATCAACTCCGATTTCAGGGATTAACGCCAGTAAAACCGTGAATTCAGCAGTTATGTCGCTTCCGTTAACAAGTGTGCCGTTGTCATCATAGACCAGCTTTTGCAGATCAATATTTCCTGTATCGCGCTTGTTCATGGCAATAGCAGTCGAACTGTTTTTAAGCTGTATCTTGTCGCTGTCGCTACCAAGATTGACAGAGTAGACAGAACTCAGCTTGTGATCTCCTGCCGGAGGATCCTCTTCTATATAATACTTCGTCATGACAGGGATATCTTTGATCTCTATATATTCTCCCTTTTTAAGCGAGAATTCACCATATGTATCCGTGCTGTTGTTGGCAAGAGTATCAGGAGTTGTCGTAGAACCACTATGCTTAGTATATGATATCTGGCTGTAATCTATCTTGGTATCGCCGTCGGTCTTACCGAATACATTGCTGAAATAAATCTTGAAATTAAATGTAGCAGTGCTGTTTTCACCGGCGAAAATATCCTTCGTTATCCTCAGATCAGTTGTCTTGATCTCATTTACGACAACCTGACGAAGGAATACATACGAGCTGCCGGCTTCCTGCGGATCGGCAAATACAAACTGCAAAGCGCCGTTATCGACCTGCGGGTTGATAACATGGTTTGTACTGTAGTTATTGAGAGTAGAACCAACGCCGGAGTACATACTATTAACGTGCCGCAAATGTTCATCCGCAACATCGTCGCCGCGGTAAATACCTGCATATCGTCGGTATTTTGTACCTGCGGTCTTATCCTCCTGATAATGAGTGATATAGTAGTCGGACGCCTTTCTTTGTGTGTTGTCGACATAGCCTGACGCTCGCGAACCGCCGCTCGGCGCGGACAGGGTATCAAGCTGTTTGACCTTCATCGACGTACCGTAGGTGACCTGTTTGCTGAAAGTCGCCATTTCGCCGTACTGCATTGAAACAATACCCTTGTTCTCATCGACTGTACGGGTATCGTAGGTTACGACCGCGTCTCCCGCGAAATTCGGTTCGGTAAGCTGGTAGGTAACTCCAGTTCCTGAGTCATTACTGATCATCGGCACATATGAGCCTGAGGCCGAGCCTTTGAAGTTGTAGGTGTGCTGACCTGATGATACGTAAGTTTTTGGTGTTGTACTCAATGACACACTTTTATCATTAGCACCAGATCCATTTATTGTAAATGTAATATTTGAAGTACTTGCAGATGAAGTAGAACCATTATAATTATCCGATTCTTTCCAAACTCTACCATCTGATAATCCCAAACTATTCCAATCTGCATTTTTTACTTCATTATCACTATATTTACTTGGATTAATTCTAAGCCATTTTATTCCATGAGAATAATTACTGTCATAATCAACGTACCATTTTCCAACATTAGAATCCCATTTCACAGGAGCATATTTACTATTATTAGCCCACATCCATGCGGCAAATTTAGCATTATCATTTTGCCATCCGGCGTTAGGTTCAAAATATATTCGTCCTGTTGGTGTGACTGTTGTACTAGTGTTTGTTTGATTATTCAATTTTGTGCTTTGCGATGTTTCACTATTATTTCTGTATTTTTCGTCAGATATAGGGGTCTTGTATTCACTTCCTACTACATTAGCTGTGCCTCTGTTCTGGATCGAATAATTGAACACATCATTTTCGGCAACACACTTTGTAGCATTTTCAAAGCCCTTATTTACACCGCTGAAATCTGTATCATTTTGCAGATCAAATCTTGTCAGCGAAAGCGGAAGATTGAACATTACATAAAGGTTAGAGTTCAACATTCCTCGTTCAAGATAATACATTGTTATCTTGTGCTTTCCGGGGGTCAGATACTCACTGCCTATGCCTATATCTGAAAAACTCTCGGTTATGCTTGGTATTTCATTTTTTCCCACGGTCACGGAATCCCTATTGGAATCGCTTATCGTTCTTGCTGCTCCGATAAAGGTTTTCTTTGTTCTGAAATTGATCTCACCGATAGCATTTTTATGAGCGCCGCCCATATCAAGAATAAGCTTATCGTCAAGGAATACCCACACGTCGTCGTCGCCCTGGAATGTAAAGCTTATCGGTGTACCATCCGCCGTACCGTCAAGCGTACCGTTTTCATTCAAAAAGAAATCAATAGAAAAGGTCATACCAAAACCGTAATGAAGATTAGCGGAATTGTTATCATAATTTGTATTAAACGGGAAGAAACCGACCTCTGAATGATTAGTACTTCCGTTTCCGTAATTATCGTAAACCAAATTTTGTCCGTTACTACTATTTATTGCCAGACCACTGTTATCAACATGAATTACGTGCTTTCTGGAATCAAATACATAGTAAGTTCCTTCATATTTATCGTCATTATCCGAAAGCATCCTATCACTTGAATAGCCGTCTTTATAGGAAATATTCTCCGCTGCTGTTTCAAAAAACGGGAACGGTAATTCTTTATATTTGGACAAATAATTTTTCTTGGTGTCAGTAATTGTCATAGTGGGGTTATTTTGCGAACTTTTTGCAACAAATTCATTATCATCCCACCAATCTTCATCAAAATATGGAACTGTATAGGTACCGCCCGGTGCCATCAGCTTTTTATCTGTACTACTCAAGGTATCTGCTACAAGTCCTTGTACAACAGCATCATACGGTTTATAATCACCTGCCGGCTGTCCTGATTCACGAAACGCAAGATTCGATGCCCAGTGGAAATTATTAAGTATTTGACCGAAACCAAAATTCATATAATATCCATCGTTTTGCCCTTCCAATTTATATGTGTCAGTATTATCATTATGCGCCGACCTCTGAAATGCAGCAGTTGTACTATTATATGCATTATCACTTGTACCAAAACCCAATCCACTATTCAAAGGAAGCCAAAATTGTCCCAAATACAATGGATACCTTGTATGTTGTCCATAATCCGACCAACTTAAAGCTTCATTGATAAATAGGTATGGACGTTTAGCCTTACCTTTTTGAGAGGCTTTATTTGTCACCCCACTACCCGTATCTACTTTATAATTTTCAACTTTATCATACTGGTAATCATAAAAATCCGCTTTAGTAGTTATATATGGATAGTTCTTTCCTCCTTCTTTATATATATTACCTGTACTCTGCACCGTATACTTACCCGAAATGACCGCAACATTATCGTTTACGGTGATAAGGTTATCGTTTGCCGTCTGAGGAGCAAAAAGGTTGTACTGAACGCCCTTATATGTCACACTCATTATGCTTGCCGAAAGATCAACCGTTCCGGAAACAGCAGTAATATCATTATGAGCAGAAATAGTTACATTGTCTGCGGTTTTGAACTTTGCATTACCGTCTTTGGAAACTGCTACCGCACTTGTTGACGAGCTGCCATATGCCGGTATATAAGCAGTTGACTCCGGGAAAAATCCCTTGTCAAAATACAGCTCGTAATTCGTCGAGCCTACAGATGACAGATTTTTCGTCTGGTAACAAAGCTTGCTTCCGTAATTCAACGGCGAAGTTTCGTTCTGGAAATCCGTGACCCCGTAGAAAAAGCTTCGTCCGAGGATCTTTCTCTCCGGAAGATAGTATTTTTTGATCTCCTGACCTTTCAACCCGGAGTTATCTGCATAGATCGTTACCGTCTGCCACGGCTCACAGCCTTCTTTCTTCACGGGGACTTGAAACTGATTTACCATATAATTTCTTGCTGAGATCGTTACAGATTCCGCTTTGTTTTTCTGATCATCTCCGACGTCAGGGTTCCATTCGTCTTTCTCCAGATTCTTGGTTCTGGTCGAATACTGGATCCAGAGTGTAACATTCGTATCGTCCATATTAAGAATGGAGAATGTATTGACACTTTCATTATGATAATCGATCGGAACCTGATACTTTCCCATGACATACATACCCTGTACATACTCTCCGCCGCCAACATCAACGCCGTTGGAGTTCAGCATAAGGATATCATTTTCGGAAACATTGCTGAGCTGGAAATCCATCGTATAATTGATCTTATTATTCCATGAATTCTCGCAAGAAATGACAAGATATGAATAATCATTCCTGTTGACCGTACATTTGTAAAGCCTTCCGCCGTCGGAACCGACTTTTCCGGGAACAGCCGTCATTTCAACGAAACCGCTGCTCGAAGCAGATTTGAACGTATAGCAATAGATCTTGTCTCCGCTTCCCGGCACTTTTTTCCATTTTGATTCCGTTCCGCTTTTTCCTGTGCATGATGTATCAAAATAGATAGTTATATCGCCTTCTGCAGCGTATACCTGATAGTCTTTCAAAACACTCATGACAGGAACAATAGCTGACATAAGTATAAGTATACACAGCAATACCGCCATGAATCCGTATCGCTTTTTCGCCGCCGTTTTCATCAGTACCGTTCTCCCTTCTGCTTGTGAATAAAAACCGGAGCTTTTATGGAAATTATATGAAAATTTCGTTCTTTGCTGCGGATAAATGTAAATTCAAAACTATAACTATACTTTAACACAATTTTTTTTTGGTGTCAATCGTTTTTTTGCAGAAAATAGTGCTCATAAGTAAAACATTATCACTTTTTCCTCTGCAAAAAAAATCCCTCCGTACAAATATCTTTTTTGCACGAAGGAATAAACTTTCTGTATAACAGCTTATTTATCACTGTACTTTTTGTATATTTTTTCTGCATATTCGCCGTTGCGCATGATCTCTTCCTTCAGCGCGTCAACGTCCGGGAATTTCCTCTCTCCCCTGATAAATTCCAGCAGCCGCACATCGACCGCCTCGCCGTAAAGCTCTCTGCCGCAATAGCCGGGCATCCATGTTTCGATCAGCACCCCGTCCGACCCGACAGTCGGCTTGATACCGATATTAGTCACGCCACAGAAGCTTTTTCCGTCAACGCTGACCTTCGACGCATATACGCCGAATCTCGGCTTGACAAGCTCCGACGGAAAAATCTGGTTCAATGTTGGCGTACCCCAGCTCCTGCCGAGCTGCCGCCCGTGTACTACGGGCAGACAAAATCCATACAGCCTGCCGAGCATTTCATTAGCCTGCGGGATATCCCCGGCAATTATGCTTGCCCTTATTCTCGTCGAGCTTACCGGGCTGCCGCCGAGCGTTATCCTCGGTCTTGCCAGCACGCTTATTCCCGACCCGTCGCACATCTGTTCAAGCTGCGCTCCGCTGCCCCTTGCTCCTGCCCCGAAATGATAATTGAATCCGCAGGCGATATGCCTTGCATTGAAGCAGCCGACGATAATCTCGCTTACAAAGCTTTCCGCGGTTATATCCTTTATAGTAGTAAAATCTATCAGATAGACCTGCTCCACTCCAAGCTGCTCAAATGCGTCAAGCTTTTCTCCGAGGGTTATTATATTGTTGCTTTTTTCTCCCCGGAGAACAATTCTCGGACTTTGCAGGAGAGTGAATACCGTCGGCACAAGACCGTTTTCCCGGCCCGTCCTGACAGCCTCCTCTATAACCGCCCTGTGTCCCCTGTGTACACCGTCAAAATATCCCAGCGCCACCGAGGTCGGCTCCGCAGAGCGTACCAGCTCTTTCAATATTTCCATACTTACTTCATATGTCCTTTATCATCAAAATAATTGTAATCGGAAGAATCCATATGTTCATCTTTTTTGAGATTGTCGTCTCCCTTTTTGAACATTCCGCTCCCCGCGGTATAATCATGTCTTGCAGCCCTTCCGGCGACGATACCCATTACGACCGCCAATACCGCAAAAGTGATCCATATTTCCATAATATACCTCCGTCAGTTTCCTTGTGAAAAATTCTTCTTCATTCTCAGTTCACCAGAACCAATATCAACTATTCCCAGACCGAGGAATTTTCCTCCGCCGTAAACTCTCAGCATAGTACCGTCATCAAAACCCGCTGTTTTTTTCACCCTGTCAAGCGACAGCGCCGCTCCGTTTGCAAATCGGACAGCCTGCTTTTCGCTCACCGTGATCTCCCCGAAGCACCTGAAAATACTGTCAGTCGGACGGATATATTCCTCGGCTCTGCCCTCGTCCTTCAGCTTTTGCAGCTGTTCAAGTGTAACTGCATCTTCAAGGGTAAATCCGCAGGCGGCTGTCCTTCTCAGCGCGGTCATAACACAGCCGCAGCCGAGAGCTTTTCCTATATCGTCGCATATAACTCTTATATAGGTTCCCTTTGAACAGGATATCACCAGTCTGCCGCTCTGATCATTCTCATCAAAGCTGACAAGCTCCAGCTCCGCAACGGAAACAGGTCTTGCCTCGCGTTCTATTTCTATCCCCTGTCTTGCCAGGTCATACAATCGCACACCGTTTTTCTGCACAGCC
Source organism: uncultured Ruminococcus sp. (assembly GCA_902778175.1). Lineage (GTDB taxonomy): Bacteria > Bacillota > Clostridia > Oscillospirales > Acutalibacteraceae > UBA1213. The sequence continues at coordinate 18,488 of CACYWT010000013.1, forward strand.
GAATACATCGGCGGCACCTGCATGATATCTCCGCGGAATCGCGGAAGTATCTTCTCTATCTCCCCGGCAGTATGACAGCATACGACCTCACTCAGCACCCTTCCGGTGATATCGAGCGTATCGGTAGTCATTCCAAGCCGGAAATCCGCCTCATATCTCTTGTCCGTATCAGGCAGCAGCGACTGCGCCTTTGCGGCATTTCCGACAAGTACCGGCAGAACTCCGGTCGCCATCGGGTCAAGCGTTCCGCTGTGACCGATCTTCTTTTCGCGGAGTATCCCCCTGACGATCGCCACAACATCAAAGGAAGTAAACGACGGCTGCTTGTCTATTACCAGAATCCCGTTCATGAATCCTCCCCGATAGCCTCAATGCAGACAGCTATCATCAGATCCTTTGCCTTTTCGGGAGAATCGGCATAAATGCTGCAGCCTGCCGCCGCCCTGTGACCTCCGCCGCCGAATTTTCTGCATATCTCAGATGCGTCGGTATCATCATCAGCCCTGACGGAAAAGCGGTATTCGCCGTTTTCCTTTTCCTTCATTGTAATACCCACGCGGACGCCTTCTATCTGCCGCGGAATACTTGCCACACCCTCGGTATCTCCCTGAGTGGCGCCGGATCTTTCCATTATTTCCCTGCTTATGCAGATAAATGCGATTTTTCCGCCGGCGGCATATTCAAGGGTATCGAGTACACGTCTTTCCATATCGAGCTTAGCCGGAGATTTGCTGTCGAACATCAGCCGGCAGATCATAGCGCTCCTCGCTCCGCAATCCATCAGGTCAGCAGCTATGCGGTGAGTTTCCGGACGGACGCTGCTGTATTTGAAGCAGCCCGTATCGGTGCATACTCCGGTGAATATCGCGTCAGCGATCTCCCTGTCGGCTTTTATTCCCATAACATCAATAAGCTTTTTTATGATCTCCGCGCAGGAGGGGGATTTCCCGTCAACTGCGCTCAGCTTCGCATAACCGGTATTTGATCCGTGATGGTCTATGCACAGGTCTATCCTGTCGGCATAATCCTTCGCTGTTCCGCTCAGCAGATCCGCTGTTGCAAGATCGACGCTGATTATGTATTCCGGAGCAAAATCCTGAATTTCAAACCCGTCCGTGATAAAGAAATAGCTTTCCGGTATCTCATCACCGCAGAGAGGATTCGCCTTTTTGCCGATACTGCGCAGCGCCCTGCAAAGAGCGTAAGCGCTGCCGACAGCATCGCCGTCAGGAGATTTATGCATAAGAACAAGATAATTGTCATGTTCCCTCAATATCTGCGCCGCCTGTTCAAGCGTTATCGCCGTCATCCTCTTCCACCTCCGGTCTGATATCAATATCATGCAGTATTCTTGATATATTCGCGCTGTATTCTATCGAATCCGTAGCCTCAAAAGCCAGCACCGGAGCATAGCGAAGCTTGAGCCTGACACCAAGTTCCCGTCTGATAAAGCCCTGGGCATTTTTCAGCGCGGCTGCAGCCTTTTTTGCAGTATCAAGCCCGTTCATCGAGCTTATATAAACACGGCAGAAGGAATTATCCTTTGCCATATCGCAGCGCACGACGGAAATAATGCCGTCATGCAGACGCGGATCCTTCATTTCACGAAGAATAGCCGCAAGCTCTCTTTGTATATCCTCGGAAACCCTGTCCGATCTGTGGTTAGCCATAATATAGTCCTCCGTTTTTCACAGCTTACGGCTGTGTGCCTTTCAGCGTTCTGACCGCCTTGAAATATTCCGCAGCATTAAGCTCGCTGCCGCTTTGCAGTCTTTTATTGATGAAATCCATGACATAGACCTCTCGTCCGCTGACGATAACGGCCTTGCCCTCATTAGTATCCGCCCATTCTCCGCCGATATTCGCAATGATAAGAAAACCGAGGTATGCTCCTGCGTTTTTTGCAATGCCCGTCTGCTTGTCAAAAAGGTTTTTATTGATAATACCGCGGCTGAGGGCGTCAAGCACCTCCTCAAATGCAAACACGGATTTTTCATTCCCGTCCAGCGAGATCCCGAACGATCCCTTTACGAAGCTTATGAAATCGAGTGCATTGCCAAGCATTACCAGCTCCAGGGAAACAAGATCGGTATTTCCCTTTCTTATCATTTCAAACTGTTTCTGATAATAATTCTCAAGTACGGAAACATCCGCCTGATAGCTGAATTCCTTTCCGCTTTCATTATCAAGTCTTTTCATATTCTGTTCCCCCAGACAATTATTGTAATGATAACCTGTAATATATACTCTTATAATATCATATTTTCACGAAAAAACAAGTCTTTCACATTTCAAGGCAATGCCTCAATGCCCGGAAAAACCGTCAAAGCAGTCCTCACGGGTAAGAAATTCGCCACATTCGAGCTTATTGATAAGAAACAGCGATTTCTGCTCGGCTATGTCCGCAAGCTCCAGAAAGCTTTCGCTGTGCAGGCTGCCGTCGGCGGGAGCCTTCCAGAAACGATGCTCCAGATTGGCAGGATCCTCGGAAAGATCCATGTGTATATTCCTTAAAAATACCGAAACAACAGGCGGTGTGCGGAAAACCTTTTCCATACCCCTTACAAATCCCCTTTTCAGTGAAAAACGGTCATTCAGCGCAAGCAGGCATCTGCGCCAGTCAAGCATAGCCCGGATTATTTCGTAATTCTTTATATCCGGTCTTATTCCCGAATCCGTCAGGTAAGAGCTGAGTATCTCTCCGATATCCTCCATCGCCTGCTTATCATTCGGGCAGGCGATGTCCAGACGGAACCTGCCTATCGGGATATGCTTTTCATGCATAAGGAAAATCGTATCAAGCTCGCCTTCAAGCTTGTTGTGATATATAGAGCTGTATTTTATTCCGTCCACAAGCTGTTCGTTCGCTTTGCCTGCGAGCGGGATATGATACATACGTCCCTCTCCCTTTTTCTCTGCATAATCCACTATATAGGGATGGGCAGTGGAATCAAAAGCATAATGCGTCACAAAGCCGAAGGCGTAGCTTTTCGCGCGGATACTGTTTGCGGTCTGCGCATATTCATAAAGATAATTCAGCAGCGGCTCTGCATAGCCGTTATGCATTATATGGGACACCTTCGCAATACTCGGCTGCCGCTGCCAGGGCATCACCCTGTGGGCAAAAAATATATCCGGACCGCTCGCTCCCCAGGAAAAAAGATTCTTGTCAAGCCCCGGTATACGCTGCGAAACGGTATTAAAGACCCGCTCTGCCAAAAGATAATGTGAAACAACAGCAGGCATTATCATTCTCCTTTAACTAACGATAGTAAGATTAGCGTAATTTGCCATGAGTTTTTTTGTTCCGACAGTATCGAAGGCTATCTCCAGCAGCGTATCGGACGCCATCGGACGCATATTGATTATCATTCCCTCACCGAAGGTACGGTGCTTTACCCTCATGCCGACGCTGTAATTTTTCTTTTCAGCCGTCATATGAGGCATTGATGATATCTGTCTGCTCTTTTCCATATCATTGCGGCGCATATTGCCGATACGGTTTCCGGCAGAACCGGACAATTCAGGCCGCTTGCTTTCCTTCTCCTCCACAAGCTCCTGCGGAAGCTCGGACAGAAAGCGCGAAGGCTTGTTGTATGAAGTCTTGCCGAACAGTGTGCGGCTTCGTGAACAGATAAGATACAGGCAGCGCTTTGCGCGGGTTATCCCGACATATGCAAGACGGCGCTCCTCCTGCATTTCCTCCTGCGAAAGCGTGGATAGATAGCCCGGGAAGGTATTTTCCTCCATACCCGGAATGAAAACGCTGTCAAATTCCAGTCCCTTAGCCGAATGGAGTGTCATCAGAACAACAAAGCTTTCTCCGGATCCTGTATTGTAGGTATCAATATCCGTAAACAGCGATACCTCCTCCAGAAATCCCTGAAGGGTAGCTTCATCTCCGTTTTCCTCCTCATAGCGCATTATGCTTGATTTCAGCTCGCGGATATTTTCCACCGCTTCGTCGCCGTGATCACTTTCCCTTCGTATGAACGGTATATAATTTATGCGCTCGACCAGCCTGTCATACATCTCCGAAACGGCAAGACCGGATCCGAGCAGTTCCGTCATATCATTTATGACGGAGCAGAAATCCTCAAGATTCTGTCTTGATCGGCTCAGAGCCTCATATTCATCGCTGTGCATCATCACATCGAACATACTCTGTCCCAGCATATTGCCGATCTCTTCTATATTTGCGGCGGATTTATCACCGATGCCGCGTTTTGGGATATTGATTATGCGTTTCAGACGCACATTGTCGTTATGGTTGCTGATAACGCTGAGATAAGCTATCATATCGCGTATCTCACGGCGTTCATAGAATCGCCGTCCGCCGATAATGCGGTAGGGGATCCCTGCGCGGACAAAGGCGCGCTCTATCACCTGCGACTGAGAATTCATGCGGTAAAGAACGGCATAATCGCTGTAGCTTTTGCCTGCGGCAGCTCCGTCAAGGACAGTGTTCGCTATAAACCTGGCCTCGTCATGCTCGTCATAGGCATTGAACCTGACTATCCTTTCACCCTTGGGATTATCCGTCCAGAGAGTCTTGTCCTTTCTCTGAGAATTATTCTTTATCACGGAATTTGCCGCGCTGAGGATATTTCCGGTAGAGCGGTAATTCTGCTCCAGCTTTATGGTAACGGCGCCGGGGAAGCTGTCCTCAAATTCGAGAATATTCCTTATTGTAGCGCCGCGGAATTTATAGATACTCTGGTCGTCGTCACCGACAACACATATATTGTTATGCACCTCGGAAAGAAGCCTTACAAGCTCATACTGCACCAGATTCGTATCCTGATATTCGTCAACCATTATAAACTTGAACTTGCTGCTGTATTTATCAAGCACATCGGGATTATTCCTGAACAGTATCACTGTATTGAGGATCATATCGTCAAAATCCATTGCGTCGGCACTTATAAGTCTTTCCTGATAAAGCTTGTATACCTTGTGTATGGAAATAAGGCGGCTGTCGTTTGCGGCAAATTTCGCAAAATCCGCAGGAGTCATCATTTCATCCTTTGCGCCCGAAATAACGCTCATGACCTCTCTCGGAGGGAGGATCTTCTCGTCAATGCCGATAGATTTCATACATTCCTTTACAAGGCGTTTCTGATCGTCGCTGTCATATACGGTGAAATGGCTGCTGTAACCCAGAAGCGATGCATTTGCGCGGAGTATCCTTCCGCAGGCTGAATGGAACGTAGACGCCCAGATATCAAGCCCCTGATCCCCGACCTTTGCGCAGATACGCTCCTTCAGCTCGCCTGCCGCCTTATTCGTAAAGGTGATGGCAAGTATTCTCCACGGATCGGGTCTGCCGACGGAAAGTCTTTCCGCGAGATCGTCGCTCAGCCTTGTTTTTCCTTCGGCTGCGCTGCGCATTTCCCCGATATCGTTATCGCTGTACTGTCCGTAGACTATATCCGTTTCGTATGCGCTGCCCCAGCGGAGAAGATTAGCGATACGGTTCACAAGCACTGTAGTCTTTCCGCTGCCTGCGCCTGCAAGGACAAGCAGAGGTCCTGTCACCTGATATACAGCCTGCTGCTGCATTTCATTAAGAGATGAAAACTCTTTTTCTATTATTTCGCGTCTGAGCGACGCTATCTCTGCAAACATATCTTCTGTCAAAACTGATCGTCCCTTCCTTTTCATAACTTATATTTTACAACAAATCGTCAGCAATAGCAATTATATTTACTATGATTCACCGAAAAAACTTTCCTCAGCAGCCACGCATATGCATATAATGTAAATAAAAGGAAATTTTTTTACGATTGTTGACCCCTTGAGGTCAACTTTTTATCTGATATGAGGGTCTTATGAAAGGGTGTCCTTTCATAATTATATTATAAAAAGGAGGATGTCTTATGACAACCAAAAAGGGAATTGACGTTTCCTATGCGCAGGGAGAGATCAATTTTGACAGGATCAGAAAAGATCAGGTCCAGTTTGCGATCGTGCGCAGCAGCTTCGGCTGGGAGGCGGATCAGAAGGACAGCGAATTTGAACGCAATATGAAGGGTTTCGCTTCAAAGGGCATACCCTGCGGTATCTATCATTATTCCTATGCGGAAAGCAGGGAGGACGCGGTAAAGGAAGCCGAATACTGTCTGAGCTGCATAAAGGGCAAGGTATTGCAGCTTCCGGTATTTATTGACATGGAGGAGGACCGCATAGCCCGTCACGGCAGAAGAGTATGCACCGATATCGTCAAAGCCTTCTGTGAAAGAATGAAAAAGGCAGGCTACAACGCAGGAGTTTACACCAATCCCAACTGGCTGAGAAATTATCTCTATGCCGACGAGATCATCGGAAAATATCCGGTCTGGCTTGCCCAGTGGGACAGCAGCGCGCCGCTGTACGAATGTATGATCTGGCAGTACAAGGTCGGAGGAAGGGGCTGCATCGACGGCATTTCCGGAGAATGTGACCTCGATATCCTCTACGGCGAGCCTGTTATAAAGCCCGTTCCGCCGAAGCCGGAGCCGGGAAGTACAAAGAAATTTTCCGTCGGTGACGAGGTAAAGATCCTCGATCCCGTAATTTACGGGACCGACAGGCATTTCACAGTCTTTCCCGGAGAAAAATATACCGTTATCGAGCAGTCCGGCGACCGTGTCGTCATCGGAATAAACGGACAGGTCACTGCTGCGGTCAATGCGAAATATCTCGAAAAGGTAAAGACCGCGCCGCCAAAGGAAAAAACCGTGATCTATACCGTTCAGCCCGGCGATACGCTCAGCGGAATAGCCGCAAGATTCGGTACTACGGTAAACAGACTCGTAAGGGATAATAATATCAAAAATCCCGATCTGATCTACGGCGGTCAGAAAATAAAGATCATAAAATAATACTGCCGCTTATCCGCCTGCAAAGGATCCCCCCTGCGCAGGCGGTCTTTTTTTATTGAGATAATACCGCGCAAAGCAGCGTATCTGTTGCTCTGCTTTGCCGCCAGACGTTATCTTTATGGCGCTGTTTTAAAATCCTTATTAAAATTTATATAAAGTTGCATAAAAATCTTGACAAAATTATCTTTTTTGTTATAGAATATAAATCAGGCGTAACTGCCTGGGGAAATTATACCCGTTGACTGAATTTTCAACTCAATTTATGCCGTTTTGCATAATTTTTATATTTTTAATTTTATTTAGCGACAAAGATATTTTTATTATTGACCGATTTGCCGGGGCGCATATCAGGTGAATAGATAACAGTAGTTGATTATCGGTAAGCTCCGCTTAAAGAAGCGGATATAAACACAATAAAATATAATATTATGCCGTACATATGCTGCTTTCATTACCGCAGAGAGCAGCTGTGCAGGATAGCGGCACCTTTGGGTTGATTAATTGGCTGAAAGAATAATTATTAAAATCGACTTAGGAGGTGTCAGATCAATGGATCCGGTTTTGGCAATAGTACTTATTGTTGTCATTTCCGTTGTTGTCGGAATAGGCGCATTTATCGGCGGCGTTCAGTACAGGAAAAAGATCGGCGAAAAAGAGATCGGTTCCGCCGAAACTGAGGCGCGGCGTATATCCGAAGATGCAGAGCGAATGCTCGATGAAGCAAAGCGCGAAGCAGAGGCTGTGAAAAAGGAAGCAGTGATCGCCGGAAAAGACGAGGCTCATAAGCTCCGCTCAGATGCAGAAAAAGAAATTGCCGACAGACGCAAGGAAATCCAGCGTCAGGAAAGACGCATACAGCAAAAGGAAGAAACCGTAGAAAAGAAACTGGACAGCCTTGAAAAAAAGGAAGAGGCTGTTGCTCAGAAGAACAAGGCTGCCGAAGCAAGACTTGCCGAAGCAGAGGAGATCAAGCAGAGCGAATTCCAGATGCTTGAAAAAATATCCGGACTTACTGCCGAACAGGCTAAGACTCTTATCATCAATACCCTTGATAACGAGCTTACCCATGAAAAAGCAGTCAAGATCATGGAATTTGAACAGAAAACAAGAGAAGAATCCGAAAAGACCGCCAGAGAGATCATCTCGCTGGCAATTCAGAGAGTCGCTGCCGACCATGTAAGCGAATCGACGGTATCAGTCGTTCCGCTGCCCAGCGACGAAATGAAGGGCCGCATAATCGGAAGAGAAGGAAGAAATATCCGCGCGATCGAAACGATCACAGGAGTGGATCTTATTATCGACGATACGCCCGAGGCTATCACGCTTTCATGCTTCGAGCCTGTCAAGAGAGAGATCGCAAGAGTGATGCTTGAAAAGCTGATCTCAGACGGCAGGATACACCCTGCAAGAATAGAGGAAATGTATGAGAAAGCCCGCCGTGAGGTTGAGGCTATGATCAAATCCGAGGGCGAACGCGCTATTATCGAAGCAGGCGTCAACAATATCCACCCCGAGCTTGTCAAGCTGCTCGGCAGACTTCATTTCCGTACCAGCTACGGTCAGAATGTTCTGGATCATTCGCTGGAGGTCGCATACCTTTGCGGCATGATGGCGTCGGAGCTCGGACTGGAGCCTACAATGGCAAGAAGAGCCGGTCTGCTGCATGATATAGGCAAGGCTCTTGACCACGAGATCGAAGGATCGCATATCGAGATCGGCGTTGACGTTGCCCGTAAATATAAGGAAAGCGAGCTTATTGTTCACGCTATCCATGCTCACCACGGCGACATCGAGGCTAAGACCATAATCGCCTGTCTTGTTCAGGCTGCGGACGCTATTTCCGCCGCACGTCCCGGAGCAAGAAGAGAAAATATCGAAAATTATATCAAGCGTCTTGAAAAGCTTGAAGAGGTCGCTTCTTCCTTCGAGGGAGTCGAGCGCAGCTTCGCTATTCAGGCAGGACGCGAGGTTCGCATAATCGTCAAGCCCGATATCATCAAAGATGATGAAATGGTTCTGCTGGCAAGGGATATATGCCGGAAGATCGAGGAGGAAGTCGAATACCCCGGTCAGATCAAGGTAAATATCATAAGAGAGAGCAGAGCAATAGAATACGCAAAATAACCCAAAAGAGCTGCCTTCGGGCGGCTCTTTTTCTATATCCGTAAAAAATATAATTTCTTTTACGAATTAAAAAAGGAATATCTGATGATATAATTTTTACAGAGTTTCCTAAATAATTATCAGGGAGGAATTGAATTGAACGGATTACTGAAAAAAATAGCAGCGATCACCCTTGCAGCAACCCTTGTCACCGGCGGTGCGCTTTGCACAGCCGTAACAGCCTCGGCAGCCGGAACAGACAGTGCCTCGTCAGCACAGGCGGACGAAAGTGATTTCAAATGGACCACAGACTCAAACGGTGAGGTCTATATCTACCGCTATAATTACTCACTTCTCAGAAAATCACCTGATGTGGTCATTCCCGACACCATAGACGGAAAGAAAGTTACCCGTATGTCGCCTACAGTATTCACACGAGGATGCCGCAGCGTTACTCTTCCGCTTTATCTCAGGGAAATATGCGATCCGACAGATATAAATAAGATAACAGAGGAAGCAAGACCAAAAGATATTGAGTATTATGTTCTGTCGTCTGTTATCGTCCCCGATGGCAATGCATATTTCAAATCAAAAGACGGTGTGCTTTACAGCAAGGATATGAAAAAGCTGTTAAAGCTGCCTGCTGCTACCGAAGGAACATTCAGTATTCCTTCAACAGTAACAGATATAGATCCCAATGCATTCTCAAACTGCACTCAGGTAACAGGTCTTGTTATCCCGTCAAGCGTAAAGGAAATCAGCGGAACACTTCTCAAAAATTTCAAATCACTTGAAACACTGACAATCAATAATGCTAACTATACTCTTGAAGATGATGTACTGTACGATAAGGCAAAGACCAAGATAATATATGTACTTCATTCAAAAAATGTACGTTTTGAGATCCCGTCAACAGTAAAGACTATCGGAGATTTTGCATTTGCCGGCAGCAATGTACCTTCCGTTGTCCTGCCGGAGGGACTTACGGAGATCGGAAACTATGCTTTTGCCGAGTGCAAGATAACATCTGTCTCCATTCCGTCAAGTGTTGCAGAGATCGGTGGTTTTGCTTTTTCAAACAGCAGTATCAGCACTGCAAAAATCTATGCTTCTGTCGATTCACTCAGTGAAGGATGTTTCTGGGGCTGCGAATCACTCAGTTCAGTATCATTCCCGGACGGTCTTACAGAAATAGAGAATACATGCTTTATGGGATGCAGCCGACTTTATAATCCTGTTCTTCCCTCTTCCCTGCAGAAACTCGGTTATCTGGTATTCTCTAATTGCTCCTCGATTACCAATATGGTTATTCCGGAAAGCGTAAAAACCATAGAAGACGGTACCTTTAACAACTGCACAAAGCTCAGATCGGTTTATTTTCCCGGCAACCCGGAATTTGTTTACACCGACGATTCATATATATAATGACGACAGCTATAATCCGATATTCGATTTATGCACCAACCTTGAGATCTATGCCGATAAAGGCAGCAATGCCGAAGCTTATGCAAAGAAATTCGGTATCCCGTTCAATGATGCTTCCGTTCCCTTCGAGGTTGACGCTGTTCTCAGCTCACATGAGTTTACACTGGGAATGTCCATACGCTTTGATGTAATTTACAAGGGCGGCACAGGCAATAACCGCTGCGCTCCCATGTACCAGAAACCCGGTGAGGACAATAAATATTACGGTATATCTTCCTCCAACATATTAACTCCCCAGACTACCGGAGAATATACACTCGTCCTTTCCGCAGGCTGCAATACCGCTAATGCATATAAGAGAATCCCGATCGTTGTCAAGCCGGCAGCAGAACTGTCAAATGTATCTACTGTCAGCAGCGAAAATATTTCTCTCGGTCAGAAAATAAAGCTCCATGCCGAGGGTACAGGCGGTCAGGGTCAGCATTACTATGCTATAATTTATAAAAAGCAGTCCTCCGATAAATGGATCCAGCTTGTAGATAAATACGGCACACAGGCTGATGCTTCCCTTAAACCCACAAAAGCAGGCGTTTATAACATTATGATAAACGTAAAGGATAAGGACGGCACTGTCAAATCAAAGAAATTCACTCTTAACGTAAAATCAGATGCACTTGAAAATACATCATCAATAAGTGCAGACACTGTTGCCGCAGGCACAAAGGTAAAACTTACGGCAGCAGCCAAGGGCGGCAGCGGCAGCTATAAATATGCTATTATGTATAAAAAGCACAGCAGCAGCTCATGGATACAGTTAGTTCCGAAATACGGCACACAGTCCACCGCCAGTCTGACTCCCGGCAAGGTCGGCGTATATGACATCATGATAAATGTTAAGGACAGCGCAGGCACGATAAAATCAAAGACCTTCACTCTGCGCACAACAGAACCTCTTGCCAATAAATCTACCGTCAGCGCAGCAAGCGTATCTGTCGGTACAAAAATAACAGCCACAGCATCCGCATCCGGCGGAACAGGCAGCTATACATATGCAATAATGTATAAGAGAGACAGCGCACAGCAGTGGAATCAGCTTGTCACTAAATACGGCACTGAGTCAACTGCAAGCTTTACGCCCCGTACAGCAGCCGACTATCAGATAATGATCAATGTCAAGGACAGCTCCGGCAAGATCAAATCCAAAACTTTTACCGTTAAGGTAGTATAAAAAAAGCAGAAACTTCGCAAAGCTCATACAGGCTGTGCGGAGTTTTTCTGTAAACATCAGGAAACAATGAATAAATCAGATATTATTAAGGAGGAAGCAAATTGAACGGAATTCTGAAAAAAATCACAGCATTGACCGTTTCGGCTGTCCTTGTCACCTGCGGTGCGCTTTCCGCCCCGGCAGCAGTTTTGGCAGCGCAGACAGACGGCATCTCAGTATCCAGCAGCACCGCGGATTATGTTGTTGTTGACGGCGCACGCTACAGCAAGGATATGAAAACTCTCATCAGTGTTGCTCCCGAAACAAGCGGAACTTTTACTATCGCATCAACTGTAACAGAAATTGAAAAGACTGCCTTTTCAGGCTGTTCTGTTCTGAAAGAGATCTTTATTCCGCAGGGAGTCACAAAGCTCGGCGGTGCTTATTACGGAACAAATATTTTTTCCGATTGTACCTCTCTTGTAAAATTCACAGTAGATGAAAACAATACAGCATACTCCTCTGAAAGCGGTGTGATCTATAATAAGAACAAAACCGAGGCAATCCACGCTCCAACTGCATTTTCCGGCAGCCTGAACCTCCCCTCTTCTGTCAGAATAATAGACAGTTATGCTTTTTTCGGCTGCAAAAAGCTGAAGGATATAGTCATTCCCGACGGAGCGCATACAATTTGCAAAAGCGCATTTTACGGATGCAATTATCTTCAGACCGCAGTAATACCTGACAGCGTGAAAAACTTTGAGGATAATTTATTCTATAACTGCAATAAATATATGCTGATTATCTATTCCAATCCCGGTTCTGCCGCCGAAAAATACGCAAAGGATAACAGTATCACATGGCGAGACGCATCCATTCCTTTTGATGCAGATGTAACCTTCAGCTCTAAGGAATACACGCAGGGCATGACTGTTCGTTTCAGTATTACTGCCAAAGGCGGTACGGGAAATTACAGCTACAATATCCATTACAAGAAGCCCGGAGATGACAAACTCTACATACCGAACGCCGCCAGTACATTCGCTGCCGAAACAACAGGCGAATACAAACTTGTATTCTGGGCTAAATGCAACACAACATATCTGGAAAGGGAAATTCCCATCATTGTAAAACCGGCAGCCGGGCTGACCAATAAATCAACCATCAGCAGCAAGGGTATCGGTCTCGGACAGAGCATAAATCTCCATGCGGAAGGCACCGGCGGCAAGGGAGAACATTACTATGCGATAATGTATAAAAAATCCGGTACTGATAAATGGACTCAGCTTACCAACAAATACAGCATGAAATCTGACGCCCTCACAGGCAGGCGTTTATGACATCATGATAAATGTCAAGGACGAAGCGGGCACTGTTAAATCAAAAAAATTCACACTTACTGTATCACCCTATCCGCTTGAAAACAAATCCACTATCAGTGCGCAGACCATACCGGCAGGATCAAAATTAACTCTTAATGCGTCAGCAAGCGGCGGTACATCAAAATATACCTATGCCATCATGTACAAAAAGCACAGCAGCAGCTCATGGATACAATTAGTTCAGAAATACGGCACACAGAAAAGCGCAAGCTTCACCCCCACCAAAGTCGGCGTTTATGACATAATGATAAATGTCAGGGACAGCACAGGAACAACAGTTTCAAAGACCTTTACCCTGCGCACCACCGCACCGCTTGTAAACAAATCCTATGTCAGCGCAACAACGGTTTCCGCAGGAAAGATCATATCTGCCTATGCAGTTCCGGAAGGCGGCACGGGAAGCTATACATATGCAATAATGTATAAAAAATCCGGCGACGAAAAATGGACGCAGTTGGTACCTAAGTACGGCACAATGTCCACAGCAGGCTTCACTCTCAAGACCTCCGGCAGCTATCAAATGATGATAAACGTCAAGGACAGCTCCGGCAAGATCAAATCCAAAACCTTTACAATAAAAGTTATATAAAACGAAAGTTTCGCAGGGTGATAATACTCTGCGGAACTTTCGTTTCGGAAAAATCCAAAACCCTCACAATTTCCGCTGTATTTCATATTATGATTGTATAACACCATAAGGAGGAATACATTATGTCGGAAAATATTATCGGCTGTGATGATGATTTTCGCAGCGAGAAAATAAAGGAAGCAATCTGCATAAATGCGCCGCGTATTTATGATTCCTGCTCCGATAAAGATTGTCTGGAGGATCTTCCGGTATTGCTGACCAAGCCCGGCAGGTGTCTTATCGACAAAGCAACGAGTGTCCGTCTGAACGGAGTCAATGTCTGCAATGTTGCTGTAAGTCTGCAGCCGGTTCCATTCCACAGCGGATTCTACGCGGTGGATATGACATTTTACTTTGATGTAAGCATGGACGCTTTCATGAGTCCCAACGCTCTGCCTATGCCCGTCAAGGGACTTGCGGTATTTTCCAAGAGAGCCGTTCTTTTCGGCAGTGAAGGAAGAGTAAAGGTCTATACCTCAGCTTGTCCGGACACTCAGGACGGGCTCAGCACAATGAGCATGAATTGTCCGAAAGCGGTCGTACAGGTTGCCGAACCGATAGCATTATCCGCAAGGCTGACTGATGCCTGCCGCGTCACACCCTTACCGGGAGCAAGGATCCCCGACAGCATAATGCAGCGATTCGGCGGAGATTTTGTCCGCGGCGAAAGCGACAAGGAAGTTCTTGTTTCCATTGGTCTTTTCACCATAGTACAGCTTGAGCGCAATGTTCAGATGATGGTTCCGTCGTATGATTTCTGTATGCCCAAAAAGGAATGTATTTCAAGCTCGGAGGATCCTTGTGAGCTTTTCGGAAGTATAAGTTTCCCGACAGATGAATTCTTCCCGAAGGATTGTCCGTCCGGCAGCAAACCGGGCTGCGGCTGCGGCAGGGATTGAGTTTCTTCCCGGCGTGTCCGCACTGGGCACGCCGGGCGGAGTGCCTCCGCGGTCAATTCGCGTTGGTCGCTGCGCCTCCGGCTCCGCTCTGGGCACGTCGGGAAGCTTCGTAACTCGCGCCGGGAAGAAACTCACCGGGAAACATAAGCGCAAAGTTTCGCCCGCCTTTTCAAAGGGCGCAGTGCCTGCGCTCTCAATTCGCGTTGGTCGCTGCGCCTCCGGCTCCGCTCTGGGCACGTTGGGAAGCTTCGTAACTCGCGCCAGGAAGAAACTCACCGGGAAACATAAGCGCAAAGTTTCGCCCGCCTTTTCAAAGGCGGCAGTTTCCAAAGGCAGAGCCTTTGGTCGCGCTCCGCAGAGCGCTCCGCAAGGGGTGAATCCAAAAAACAGTCCGGTGGACTGTTTTTGGAGAGGGGACGCCCTGGGAAAGAGGGCGTCCCCTTGTTTAGTTCCTCCACGGACTAATCTTTCTGCCACAAGGCAGAAACGAACATAGTAACGCAATTGAAGAGAAAACTATGTTAAGGATAGAAAGATTTTACGCATAGAAATATTAATTGAAAAGCCTATACTTTTACTCTTATCGCAAGATCGTCACGCGCCGGCGTGCCGCCGGTGTCAATTCGCGTTGGTCGCTCGCTGCGCTCCGCTCTGAATACAAGGCGGTAGTTCACTGGTCGCGGTTCACGGCGCTGCTCCGGAAGAAACTTAATCTCTACCGCCGCCGTGACCGCCGCAGGCGGTCACTTTCCGGCTGCTCTGTTCCGACCTATCATAATTCCTTTCCGGAAACAAGCGCCTGTTTTATCATTGAT